>JAHBTS010000003.1:0-300000 GCA_019638515.1 Chitinophagales bacterium
AATCAAATCCATTTTGCTGAATCGCCAGTGGGTTGGTTAGGTTGCCTACATTAAACACCTTAAAGTATCCACTCGTAAAGTCGTTGTTCATATAGTCGCCATCTTCGTTGGAACCTGAATACTTGGTTAAGTATAAAGCATTCATACTGGTGATATCATCATCTTCGGTGCAATGGTTGCCGTTTACATTATTTGCAGCTGCTGTAGCAACTAAATCGTCAAAGTCTGCCTGGCTAAAGTATAAGCGTAGCGATACATCGGTTGGATTGGCATTACCATCGTGGAATTTTGTACTTGGATCCGGATAAGAGCCAGATTTCACTACAAAGTGCCTGCGCATAGCTGCAAGTAACGTACCGGAGCATGAAGTTCCTAAATTTGGAACTTGTGGTGCTACTGCTTCTCTATAAGACTCTACAGTAACCATTCCCAAATCCACACCATTATCTTTTACAGAAGCTATTACTTCGCTTGCCGAACCTTGCTTTCTAAAGTGTACCCACTCGTTGAAACCTTTCAAAATACATTGGCTTTGGGCATTACCAGGTGTAAGTACATTTGGAAGTGTGGTTGGCAAACCTGTATTCTTACCAAGAGTAGATGTAGCTTTACAACCGTTGGCATCGGTAACTTCAAATGTATGGATTCCTGCACCCATCGGTGTTCTGTATATTTTCAATACTTCGCCTCCAGATGTATATACTACGGCAGACCCTCCACTTATATCGTTCACCGTATAAGTTGGCATTCCACCAGATGCACTGGTGTAAATATAATCCCACTCCCCTCCGCCTACTGTTCCTGCACAATCTTCCATAGTGCTGGTAAGCGATGGAGTTGGCAATATAGTAAGCTCAACTTCATCAGATGCTGCCGCACAGCCCGAACCACTTCTGTTATACGTAACTTTAAATTTATACAACTTATCTAAAGTATTATCAGGGTTGGTTAACGGTGCTGTATGCAACGAATCGTTTACAGCTCCGCTTATATTGCTATAGGTTGATGTGCCGTAATCGAATATGGCCCATTGGTAAGTAATTGTTCCACTGCCGCCTCCGGTTGTGCTTGTATTCAACACAAACACATCGTTGTTACAACCTACCGAGTCGCTTCCTTCAGGAAGTATTGTAATAGCTGGTGCTGAATTTATAGTAACCGCTACGCTTGATGAAGTTACACCTGCACCGCAAGATGCACTCACTACCACATCATAACTGCCACCATCCGTTGCAAGAGGGGCGGTAAGCACTAAAGTGGCAGTTCCCTGACCCGAAACAACACTATTGTTAGAAACCGGAACTCCATTTTTTCTCCATACAAAAGTTAAACCGGAGCCTGTAGCCGAAACAGAGATTGTTTGCGAACCTGTTCCTTCACAAGTAGCAGCCGGAGCTGTTGGCTGTGTATCAATAGTAGCCGCTACACAACAAGAAGTTGTAGAAGCAGTAAGTTGAAGCGGTGCAGAGTAGCAAGAGCCGCTATATGACCATACATACAAAGTGTAGGTATTGCCGCAAGTAAGCCCCGTTTGTGTAAAGGTGGTACTTACTCCATTATCGATAGCAGTGGCATAATTATTAGTAGTATTATACTTATAGCCGCTTACACCCGATACTGCAGACCAATTCCACACAATTTGATTTTGACCTGGTGTATGCGTTCCGGCTGTGGGTGCTGCAGGATTAGCATTTACGGTAATAGTACCAGTTGCCGTGTTCGTTCCACCCGTGCAACCGCCCGTCATCGTTACCGTGTAGTTAAATGTACCGCTTACAGTTGGAGTACCACTAATGGTTACGGTATTAGCCAACCAACTGCCCGTTACACCTGTCGGCAATCCGCTAAACGTAGCTCCCGTTGCTCCCGTAGTGGCTAAACTAATACTTGTGATTGGTGTATTGATACATGTAGTCCGGTTTTCACCTGCCGCTATTGTGTTGTATGGGTTCACCGTTATGGTGCCAGTGGCCGTGTTCGTGCCTCCAGTGCAGCCACCCGTCATCGTTACCGTGTAGTTAAACGTACCGCTTGCCGTAGGTGTACCGCTTATGGTGGCAACATTAGCTGACCAACTGCCCGTTACACCTGCCGGCAATCCGCTAAACGTAGCTCCCGTTGCTCCCATAGTGGCTAAACTAATACTTGTGATTGCCGTATTGATACAAGTAGTTCTGTTTACACCTGCTGCTATTGTGTTGTATGGGTCTACGGTAATAGTTCCCGTTGCCGTATTTGTTCCGCCCGTGCAGCCACCCGTCATCGTTACCGTGTAGTTAAATGTACCGCTTACGGTAGGAGTACCACTAATGGTTACGGTATTAGCTGACCAACTGCCCGTTACACCTGCCGGTAATCCGCTGAATGTTGCTCCCGTTGCTCCCGTAGTAGCTAAACTAATATTTGTGATTGGTGTATTGATACATGTAGTCCGGTTTACACCTGCTGCTATTGTGTTGTATGGGTTTACGGTAATAGTTCCCGTTGCCGATACACTGCCGCAACCACCCGTTAATGGTATATTGTAATTAAACACTCCGCTTGCTGTTGGTGTGCCGCTAATAGTAATCGTATTACTGCTAAACGAAGCCGTTACACCCGCAGGCAAGCCTGTTGCAGTGCCCGTTCCCGTTGCACCTGTTGTGGTATGCGTAATAGCAGTAATGGCAGTATTTACACATGTTGTTGGTGATGAAGAGGCTGCGCCAACTGTATTATTAGGAGAAATTGTTATACTCATAGTTCTTGCAGTACCGCTACCGCAGGTGCCATTGGCTTTTACACTCAAAGTTCCACTGGTTGCTGAAGCTGAAAAATCTATGGTAACAGAATTTCCTGTTCCGTTTATTGTAGCGCCTGTTCCACTATACGACCATGTATAAGAACTAGCGCCACTTACTGCGGGAACTGTATAAACCACACCGTTCTGCCCACGGCACACAGATGCCGAAGACACTGTAAAATTACCCGGCTGCTGTGGTACATCATTTACAGTTATAGTAATGCTTTTGCAAGCAGACGTGCCATTGCAACCTTTGGTAAATACATAATAAGTATAAGTGCCTGCTGTATTATAGGTAATGGTTCGGCTGGCTGCTTGGCAAGCTGCATCATCAAAAATATGTGCCAATAATGGATATGGAATCCCTTCTTTACAGGTAAGAAACAAAAATGGAGTTGTCCAGTTATAGCTGCTGCCTTCCGACAAAACACCATTCACAGTTAAAGTAGTAGTAGTTCCCACACAAAACGTAGTACCTGCAGAAGACGTAATGCTATTCACCACATCACCTGCGCTAGTGGTAAACGACCACACTGGCATATTAGATGCAATAGCAGTTCCAAAACCATTTCTCGGTACTATCTTCCAATAATAGGTTGTACTTGCCGATAAGGTTGGTTTAAAATAAGAACTGTTTTGGTTGGTAGAAACCCGAACCGAAGCATCGGCATTTGTTACCAATGTTAGATTGGTGCTTACATACACATCATAACCCGTAGGGCTTCCATCTACTGCATTCCACGAAAGAACCGTATTAGTACATTGCCCTGTGGCACCATTGGCAGGCGCATTGTAGGCAATACATTGCGGTACTGCCGAAGCCGCCACCGGAACATTTCTGGTAAACAAAATCTTTGTATTGGTTTGCGGAATGGTTGTTAAGTTATTCTTTACACCACTGCTAAACGTTGCCGTATTAGCCGTTTGCTGTGTAAACAATTTAGTTACATCTAAAGTTCCCGATAGAGAAGCAGAGTTCATTCCGGAAGTGTATCTATTACTGTTTTCGTCTGAACCATTCGTCATGGTTCCATATTGAAATTCTATGTTTCCGTTGGCTTCGTAAAGTTTTACTTGGAAATTGTAGTTGCCATAATAACAAGGTGAACCACAATTAGAAGAAACCGGCCTCGATAAACCTCTCCATTGAACAGTCAATACTCTATTAGGTGCTGTGCCACTCACCAAATAATGCACCGATGAATTAAGACTGTACCCATTGGTAATTAAATTATCGTAGAAAGGCGCAATAGTTTGCAAAGTACCAAACGAACCCGCTTTTGTAAATGTGTTGTAGTTGTCGCCAGAATAAGCATCGCCACTTCCACACGATGGTAATGGATTTCCTGTAGCATCAGATGAGGTATTGAACGTAATAAAACCATTGGTAGAAATACGAAACTGCGTATGGTTATTTCCATCGTAAGGGAAAGAAAATCCTATATTGATATTGTTACTCAGGTTATTATCCGAAGTGCCGTTGCGCCAATTGGTAACAGCCGTGCCACTACCTGCAATGTCGGCATACGCAACACCTGTATTTCTGCTCGCTGTATAGGCATCTAACCCTTTTTTATTAGCTGCAATAGCTATACGATTGTTGCTTTCGCACAGCGAAACACTGTTATACTTTGCTACATAATAATTTGTAGTGGTAGTAATTGACGGGCTAAATGGATTGGCGGTACTTACTACAGTTCCACCTGTTGCCGCATTATACCAACGGAAACTCTCATTAGCACCCAATGAACCTCCATTTAAAGAAACTGTACCATTGCTGCAATTATAGGTAGCCGTAGGCGTTGGGTCGGTAGGCACCGGAATGGCAGCATTTACCACCACACTTGCCGAAGCCGCAGAAGTGCAACCATAAGAGTTAGTTACTACAAACGTATAGGAGCCACCTGTTAGCCCGCTCAGCGTGCCCGAAGTGCCCGATCCGGATAAAGAACCGCTTGGTGTTCCTGTAACTGTCCAAGAGCCGCTGGCAGGTAAGTTGTTTAATTGCACACTACCCGTACCTACCAAGCAAGTTGGTTGCGTAACAGTGCCAATGGTTGGCGCTGAAGGAATTGGATTTACCGTAGCCGTTACCTGTGTGCGTGGGCTACTGGTACAAGTGCCAACCGTAGCCGCTACCCAATAGTTGGTAGTGCTTGTAATGCTCGGTGTAGTATAGCTTGCTCCGCTATGCAGAGAAGTGCCACCCGAAGCAGCTGCATACCAATTTATAGTTCCCGAACTGGCAGTTGCCGATAGTGCCACTGTGCCCGTTCCGCAACGCGAACCGGGTGTAACTGCTGTAATAGAAGGTGTTGCCACCACAGTAATATTTACCGTTGCCGTAGTAGAACCACAACCATTGGTTGCTGTAACCGTATAGGCTGTTGCTGCCTTAGCCGCAGTAGGCGTGCCGCTAATGGTGCCATTAGAAGTATTGAGCGACAAGCCCGCAGGCAATGCCGGACTAATACCAAATGTAGAAGCCGTGCCCGTAAATGTGGCTGTATTATTAGTTATTGCCACTCCTGTACAATAGGAAGCAGTAGGCACTGCATAGCTGAGCGCAGTTGGTTTTTGATTAACCGTTATAGAAAGCGCCTTTGTAGTGCTGCCGCAAGCATTATTTACGGTAACGGTATAGTTAGCTGTTGCCGTAGCCGTTGTGGGTGTACCGCTGATAGTTCCGTTAGAAGTATTAAGCAACAAGCCCGCAGGCAATGCCGGGCTAACCGAATAAGAAGTAGCCGGTGCCCCGGTAAACGAAGGCGTATTAGCAGCTATTGCCGTTCCGGTGCAATACACAGGAGCATTATTAGTATAAGTAAGATTAGAAGGCGCTGCCAACGTGGTAAACGAAACTTGATTGCCATAAACCGTACCGCTGGAGGTGGTTACATAGGTGCGCACATAATACAGCGTGCCGTTGGCAAGCCCGCTAAGGCTCGAAGTAAAAGCACCCGTAGTGCCCGAAGCCGTTACCTTGCTGTTGGCAATAGTAGGGTTGGCAGTAGTGGCATACACCACTCCGCGTTCCGAAATAGTGCAAGGATCAGTAGCTGCCGCAGTAACGTTGCCGCCTGTGCTTGCCGTAGTGCAGCCTATACCGCTTGCCGCAGTAGTAGTAGCAGTGGGTTGGTTGCAGCAATCGGTTCTTATATTCCAAATGGTGTACACTGTAGATTGTGCACACCCGCCCGAAGTGGTACTGGTAGCTCTTATTTTTACCGAGCCTGTGGCTCCCGAAGTGTTGATGGCAGCGCCCGGTGTATAAGCCGTATAAGTTGCCCCATCGTTGATGCTCACCTCGTACGTATTGGAACTTCCGCTACCGTTGTTAAAAGTTACTTTCCCTGTATTTTGACCCGGGCAGATGCCTAAAACAGTTACGTTAACCAACATATTATCACTCACATTGCAGGGCGATCCGGTAGTAGTCATGGTTAAGGTTGCAGTTCCCGTCCACAATGGATCGTTCGGTATCCAAGTAGGATTGGTTACTGTATTAGAAGGCGAGAACGAACCCGCTACCGAGCTGCTCCAACTCACTCCTATAGCATTCGTATAACTGCCGCTGAGCGATGCCGCTACTCCTCTGCCTACCGTTACATCACTACCCGCATTGGCGGTGGGTGGATTAACTATGGCTATACTTACCGAAGCAGAAGTGCTGCCACAAGCATTAGTAACAGTAACTGTATAATTAGTTGCCGCCTGCGCATTGCTTGGCGTACCTGTAATACTTCCATTGCTTGTATTGAAACTTAAACCCGTGGGCAATGCCGGGCTTATACTATAGCTCGTTGCCGATGAACCGCTAAACGAAGGATTATTGGCTGTAATAGCTTGCCCTTTGCAATAAGTGGCAGGGCTTGCACTATAGGTAAGATTGGTTGGAGCGGTGCAAGGAATGGTATATGTTACTCGTAAAACAGGCCTTCGTGTTATATCCGTTGTCCCATTTCCTGCACCATCAGCACCATAAATATAAAAGCCAAAATTACCACTACCTCTCGAAAATCCTAAATTAACTGCCTGTGTTTTATTTGAGTTTAAGAATGTAACTCCGGTAGCATTAATACCTCTAACCTTTGCACCGGCAGGGTCTAAATTTCCATTACTAGATTCGTGCGCTGATGTCTGTCCGATTGCATTCCAAACTGCCGTTGCAGTCATAGAACCAGGATCTCCCGTAAAGAATTTTAAATAATTTTTATCGGCAGAACCACTACTTGTTTGTACATAGAAATGTACCTCCGCAGCAGTAATGGTAGCATTAGATGGGACATAACTTTGAATGTTAAAGCGCGCCCATCCTCGAAATGCTTGGCTTACCCCATGTCTTAAATATCCATAGTTTTTTGTCGTAATATTCTCTATACGTCCGGAATTAGGATTAACTGCTCCCGTACATGGAATATCTACAGTTACTTGTGCCGATGCAAACGTTGACATTAGCACAAACAACAATAAGGCACTTTTCAGTTTATTAAAAGGATAAGCCTGTAAGTGAATAGCCTCCAAAGCCATACGCTTTCCTTTAAGTGAAATAAGGTTCATATTTTCGTTTAAAAACGGTAAAAAAGTATTGGTAGTTCTCATTGCTTCTCTATCGTTTAAGGGTTAGTAATGGTATTGATACTCGGTGGTGTAGGAAGAGGCGTGATGCTTACCACGGCACTGCCGTTCATATCTGCACCGCAATAAGTGCCATTGGCAACTGATTTTACGGTATAAGTGCCTGCCACAGTTTGGTTGCCAAACGAGATAGCACTGCCCGTGCCTGCCACCGCAGCACCCACTGCCGAGCCATCTCTATAAAGCTGGTAGCTAATGCCGGATTGCGAGCCGCTTAGCCCAACAGCCGTGCCGCTGCCGCCACTACAATAACTGCCGCCACCGGTAACGCTATAAACCGTTGGAGCTGTGCAACAAGCACCTTGTGTGTAAGTAACAACAACTGCACCATTGGCACCATTAGCTCCTGCTCTGCTACCGGAAACATATACTGTGGAACCACCACCTCCACCACCATAAGCATTACCGGGGTTTCCATTACTTCCCCCATTTGATGTAGTAGAAACTCCGGTTCCACCACTACCGCCACCGGTTGCACCTCCGCTTCCGGCAGTTACTATACCACCGTTACCTCCTGCAGCCGTAGTTCCGGCTCCTCCGCCACCACCTCCGCTTTGGTCTGTGAAACTAGTATTAGGATTACTATTACCCCCATTACCACCTTTAAATCCTTGATTTGCCGGTATATTATTGGCTATGGCACCACCAGCTCCGCCAGCTCCGGCAGAAGAAGAACTTGAAGCCATTTGCCCTCCCAAACCCCCTGCGGCTTTAATAAAATTGATAGAATTATAGGTAACAGCACTATAACCACCCGTGTTACCTGTGTTAGCCGATACACCTGTACCTCCCGCCCCTACAACAATAGATAACTGCCCTCCGGGAGTAACCGTATAATTCGATACTGTAACACAAGCACCACCACCACCACCACCACCATTCCTATCTGTACTTCTTGCACCCCCACCGGCTCCACCGGCACCATAGCAAGTAACCGTAACAGATGTTACTCCACAAGGTATTGTCCAATTACAAGAACCCGGAGTAGTAAATGCTACTGTATATGGGTTAGAACCTGTGGTAGCCGGGCTACACTGTGCCCAAGCAGATACAGGAAGAAGCAGTAATAAAGAAAAACTAGTTATTAAAAAATATACCTTTAGGATGAAGTATTTTTTTAGCATATAATAAAGATATTTTAAACTGTTTGATAATAATTCCAACTGAAAGAGAAGTATATGGATACACTTCTTTTATCTTAATTAACCATACCAATGCCTTAAATTCTTAAATGAATTGACACTTTTAAAATAGCAATGGAAAAACTAGGTAACAGAGGAGAAAAAAAGGTACTAATTGGAGTTGATTTACTTACGATTAATGAATAATTTCAATGTTTAAGTTTAGAAGTGTTATAGCTTTACTTTTCGTTTTAACATAAGTAATCCGTCTTATTCTTGGTGCAAAGTTAAATTTATTCATTACAATGTAAATGGGATGAAATACTATAATTACGTTTTTTTAAGTTAAAAACAACCGAAACAGCAATATAAACTCACAACAAATGAAAGTCAATACCCTCTTTGTATTTTATTTTCACTGTTTGATGCGGAAAAAAATGCTCTCGAAAGTACTATTAAAGGAAATAACAGCACTATAACCCTTTGCGGGATGGCGTTCATAAATACATAAAGCAAGAACTATCCTGCTAATGTTTCTTCTAATGCACTGTTGTATTGGTTTTTAAACTGAGCTGCAGTTCCCCAATTTTCGCCATTGATTACAATGCTAGCATTGGTTACTATTCCTAAAAACTCATGTGACTGATTGCCTACTAAACTTAAAAACGCAGCTTTCTTTTCTGCCGATACGCTTACTACTACGCGGCTTTGGCTTTCGCCAAATAACCACGCATCATTCCTGATGGTGGTGGCATTTTTTACGTCCACACCCAAACCGTTTACCATTGCAGATTCTAGCAATGCAATAAACAAGCCCCCTTCGCTTACATCATGGGCAGATTCAATTGCTTCTTCGGCAATAAGTTTCTTAAGCAACTGCTGTAACTGCAACTCTTCGTTTATATCGAAATAAGGAGTTGAAGAGCTTTCGATGCCATGATATTTAACCAAGTATTCTGAGCTGGAAATATCGCTGCGCGAAGTTCCTAAGAGATAAATTTCACTACCGGAGTTTTTAAAGTTTAAGGTCATGGCATTTTGCCAGTGGCTCAGCAGCCCAATCATACCAATAGTTGGTGTTGGAAATACCGCACCACCTTCGGTACTTTGGTTGTAGAAACTTACATTACCACCTGTAACAGGAGTGCCCAGCGCTTCGCAGGCTATGCCCATTCCTTTAAGTGCATTTACAAACTGCCAATACACATGCGGATTATATGGATTTCCAAAATTAAGACAGTTGGTAATGGCACTCGGGTCGCCACCACTGCATACAATATTTCTAGCAGCTTCGGCTACGGCAATTTGCCCGCCAACTAAAGGATTTGCCCACACATAGCGCGCATTGCAATCAACAGTAACTGCTAGTGCTTTATCGCTATTTGGCTGCACGCGCACTACTGCTGCATCGCTCGGGCGATTCGAAGATGTGTTGGCTACACCTACCATGCTATCGTACTGTGTGTACACCCATTTTTTGCTGGCAATATTGAGCGAACTTACCAGCATATTGGCTACTTGTTTTAAATTTTCGGGAACTACTACTGCATCTATGTTAAACTTCAAGTTTTCGGCAAAATAAGGAGGTTCCGAAAATTCTCTTTCATATACCGGAGCTCCGCCACCAAGCACTAAACTTTCGGCAGGAACTTTGGCTACTAAAGTTTCACCCATATAGTATTCTAAAACTCCGGTTCCGGTTACTTCGCCAATAATGGCACAATGCAAATCCCACTTTTCAAACACCGCCTCTACTGCTGCTTCCATACCTTTCTTCACCACAATAAGCATACGCTCTTGCGACTCGCTCAGCAATATTTCCCATGGTTTCATACTTGCTTGGCGGGTAGGTACTTTCTCTAACTGAATGCGCATACCTGCATTTCCTTTGGCACTCATTTCGGAGGTAGAGCAGGTAATTCCTGCTGCACCCATATCTTGCATGCCCACTACGGCTCCGGTTTTTATTACTTCAAGCGAAGCCTCTAGCAATAGCTTTTCCTGAAATGGGTCGCCTACCTGCACCGCAGGCAAATCGTTTACACTATCTGCCGTAATATCTTTTGAGGCAAATGCTGCACCATGAATACCGTCTTTTCCGGTGGAGCTGCCTACAATATACACCAAATTTCCCTCGCCTTCGGCAATGGCCGAAACGGTTTCGTTTGTTTTTACTATTCCCACACTCATGGCATTTACCAAAGGATTGGTTTGGTACACCGAATCAAAATATACTTCGCCCGCTACGGTAGGCACACCAAAGCAGTTGCCGTAATCGCCAATTCCTTTCACTACACCTTTTAAAAGATACTTAGTACGTTCATTTTTTAAATCGCCAAAACGCAAAGAATTGAGTGCACAAATGGGGCGCGCGCCCATTGTAAAAATATCGCGATGAATACCGCCCACTCCGGTTGCAGCTCCTTGGTATGGCTCCAGTGCGCTGGGGTGGTTATGGCTTTCTATTTTAAATGCACATGCCAGTCCATCGCCCACATCTACCAATCCTGCATTTTCTTCTCCGGCTTCTACCAGCAAGTGTTTTCCTTTGCGCGGCAACTTCTTTAAGTATATAATAGAATTTTTGTAAGAACAGTGCTCGCTCCACATTACAGAATAGATACTCAACTCCGTAAAATTGGGCGTACGGCCAAGAATTTCCCTAATTTTCTCAAATTCCTCTGGGCGAAGACCGAGTTGCTGTGCTTGTTCTAATGTTGCTGCTTGTAATGATGAAGTTAAGTCAGTCATGTTTGCTGATAGTTATAGTGCCTTGGCACCGGTAAAAAATTGGTGGCGCGAAACTATCATTCGCCAACCGCTTTTTAAAAAATAGTTTTCCAAATGAGTGAAAAACCTTCACAAACCAATAAAAACAAGCCATACGGTACAGTTGTGACTGCATGATTTTATCTTTTAAAACGCTCTTAGAGAATATAGAAGCCAATACACACCGCCCTTAGTTTCTAAAAATCCTTTTCTTCGCACCATGCATTACTTAAGTGCTGAAAAGCTCAGCAAGGTTTTTGCCGAAAAACCAATTTTCACAGATCTCACATTCCATATTTCTAAAGGCGATAAAATTTGTTTGGTAGCAGCCAACGGTAGCGGTAAAACTACATTGCTAAAAATTTTAGCAGGAAAAGAAGTACCCGAAAGCGGTAAAGTTTGGATTCATAAAGATGTAAGGTTGAGTTTCTTAGACCAAGATCCTGAGTTGGAAGAAAACAAAACCGTGTTGGAAAATATCTTTAGCCACAACCATCCGGTAGTGCAAGCAGTAAAAGAATACGAGCTACTTGCCGAAGCTGCTACCGACAGCGATGCGCTCCAACACGCTATGGGCAAAATGGACGAACTGAATGCATGGAATTTTGAAAGTTTGGTTCATCAGGTATTGAATAAATTAAACATACACCGATTAGAGCAACCCGTTGCCAAACTAAGCGGAGGACAGCGCAAACGCTTAGCCTTGGCAAAAGTACTCATAGACCTTTCCTTTTTTGAGCAGCACACACTGTTGGTATTAGACGAGCCAACCAACCACCTCGATTTTGAAATGATAGACTGGCTCAGTCATTTTCTTTCGGCAGAAAACAACACCCTGCTGCTGGTATCGCACGACCGCTACTTTTTAGATGAAGTATGTAACGAAGTATGGGAACTGGAAAACGGCAACCTCTACTTTCACCAAGGCGATTACGCTTACTACTTAGTAAAAAAAGTAGAGCGTGAAATTGCCGAAAATGCCAGTATTGAAAAGGCGCAAAACCGCTTTAGAAAAGAATTGGAATGGATGCGCAGGCAACCCAAAGCACGCACTACAAAATCGAAAAGCCGTATTGATGCTTTTTATGAAGTAGAAGAAAAAGCACACTCGGGCAAAAAACATGAACAGCTGCAATTACAAGTAAAAATGACTAGGCTTGGCGGCAAAATTTTAGAGTTTAAAAAGGTGTATAAAGCCTTTGGCGAGCGCATTATACTCAAAGGATTCGATTACACATTTAAACGTGGAGAACGCATTGGTATTATTGGAAAAAACGGTACCGGGAAAACCACTTTCCTAAATATGATTATGAATATGGAAAGTGCCGATTCGGGAAAAATAAACCAAGGCGAAACCGTTGTATTTGGCTACTTTTCGCAAACCGGTATCCAATTAAAAGAAGACCAACGTGTAATAGAATTTGTAAAAAATATTGCCGAACACTTTCCACTTGCCGATGGCACTAAAGTAATGGCAGGTCAATTTTTACAACGCTTTTTATTTACACCCGAACAGCAGTTTTCGTTCATAAGTAAACTAAGCGGAGGTGAGCGCAAGCGCCTACAATTGCTGAGTGTGTTATACCAAAACCCCAATTTTTTAATACTGGATGAACCTACCAACGATTTAGATTTGGTTACCCTTCAAGTATTAGAAGAGTTTATACAAAGCTACGAAGGCTGCCTGCTATTGGTTTCGCACGATCGCTACTTTATGGATAAATTGGTAGATCACCTTTTTGTGTTTGAAGGCAATGGTGAAATTACCGATTTTCCGGGTAACTACACACAATACAGGAATGAAGTGCTGGCTTCTAAGAGCACTAAAAGCGAGCCTAAAGCAATTGCGGAGCCAACAACCACTCAAGCAAAGCCTGAACAACACACTACTAAGCGCAAGCTATCTTTTAAAGAAAAAAATGAGTTTGAGAAATTAGAAAAAGAACTACCTGCTCTCGAAAACCGCAAAGCAACTCTAAACGAACAAATTGCTGCCGGCAACTTACCTTACGAAAACCTACAACCGCTTTTAGACGAATTGGCTACCATTACCATAGAATTAGAAAATAAAGAACTGCGCTGGCTAGAGCTAAGCGAAATAGCTTAAAGCGCCTCTACTTTTGCAGCAACACTGTTTATTTTTTCATCATAAATTGCTACACCATGGTTATGGAAAAGAGCCGTAGCATAGTGTAATTCTTTTGCAGCTTCTTCTTTTTGTTTGCTTACTGCCAACGCTTCAGCAAGGTGCAGGTGAGCCAATGCAATGTATCGCCAACTAGAACCTTTTTCTATACGCGCAATAGAGTTTCTAATAAGCTTTAACCCATACTCACTATTACCCATTTCCACTTCAGAGTAGCCCAAATTCATTTGAGCTACCAATATCATTCCGTCATCCTTCTCAGCTTTTCCAATTTCCATTATACGCTTATTTATTGCCATACGCTCGTGTACTTGCGATTCTTCCAGCAGCGAGCACAGTCTATTTAAACATAGCACAATACCGCGGTTATCGTTTATGCTTTCGTACCACCAAAGCGCCTTTGCATTATATTCCTTTAACTCCAAATTAGTTTCGCCATTACGGGCATACTGGGCACGATTATGCCAAAGCGATGCTATCATTTTAATATCCTCAATGCTGCCCGCTTCTGCTGCGGGAGCTACTGCAGCAATAGCTGCATTAAAATGTCGTTCAGATTCGGCAAATTTTTTATTCATATCATAACTTACAGAAAGTTGCCTATGTATGCTTGCCAATTCCGGCACTCGGCTATGCGATTCTAGTATTGCCAGCATGGCTTCTCCTGTTTCTTCATGCAGTTCAAAATGTACTAACTTTTGTAATGCAAACAAGAATACATCGGCACTCTTTGCCGCTTCTGCAATATCGCCTTCTTCGATAGCGCTATAAAACTTCGCCAACGGATCTTCTAACAGTACAAAAAAATTGATGCCGCTTGCTTTCTTACAGGCATCTATGCATGCATCAAGTTGTTGATGGGGTGTGGTACTCATAACTGTGAATCAATTTTTTCTAGTTGCTCCAAAATATTATGTCGCAGTAATTTTATGCTTTCTGAATACACCGTAATTCCTGCCTTTGTAAATATCTCTTCAGAAAAATTACACTTCTCAAGGGCTTCCGTATTTCTTCCTGTACGATGATATGCTTCTGCTAAATTCAAATTAGCAAGTGCAGCATACCTGCCGCTGGTAGATTTTTCTATCTCCCTAACTCCATTTTCCATTAGCTTAAATCCATACGCATGGTTACCATTTTCTATTTCGGCATATCCCCAATTAACATGTGCCAACTCACCCATAATCCAATCGCCTGTTTCGTTGGCAATAGTTACTATTCGCTGGTATATTCTAATGCGCTCCTCTATTTTATTGCTTTCTGTAAGCGTGCCAATTTGGTTAAGGCAAAGCATAATGCCCCGTTTGTAATCTATTTGCTCATACAGCAACATAGCTTTAGCTGCATACGCCTTTATCTCTGCCTTGCTTTCGCCATTGCGCACTTGCTGGCATCTATTATACCACAGCCCTGCCAATATATTGATGGCAACAGTATCGCCACTTTCTGCAAAGGGTTCTATTACTCGTACGCCTGCATGAAAATGCTCTTCAGATGCTGCAAAATTATTTTCCATATCGTAAGAAACCGCCAACTGCATGTGAATACTGGCAATGTGCTTGGGCTTACCAATGGAGTAAAGCAAATTCAAAAAGGCATTTCCAAGATTCTTATGTAGCTCATACGCATCTATTTTTTTAATGGTATGAAGGAGTGCATTGGCATTGGATGCTGCCTTCTCGATATCATTCGCTCGAATATTTTCTTTAAACACACGAAAAGGTTCTTCTACCAAAATATGATAGTTGATGCCCAATTGCGCTTGACTTTGGCTAATTAAAGTTTCGAGTTCCAAGAAGTTGGTCATGGAGTTATTCTATTTTTATGTAGTCTATTATGGTTTCTTTATCGCTTTCTAAAAATGGAATATACGATTGAGTATAGATGGTGCCATCTTGGTAAATAGGGCTTCCTATCCAAAGAAACATGTGCTTATTGGGAATAGCGCAATACTCGGGTGTAAAGCAGGCTGTTTCTTTACCGTCAATAAACATACGCACCTTCTGCGGCTCCCATATTACTTCAAAAGTATGGAAGCGCTTAAACCAATCCGGAGATAAATCTTCTCCTAAAATATTGGCTGATTTTTGAGGAAAGCGGTCTATGGAATACTTACCATTCCATCGTTCTTCGCCCGGCTTTAGTAGCACATCTTTATGGCGCATGTAATCAATAATGGCATAGTTTATATTGCACATTCTATCCCACGCCTGCCACTCGCGGGTAGAACTCCACACTTCAAAATCTATTTCATACAGTTGCGTATTCCAAACCGGATCGCGCAAATAATTGTAAGGATTGGTTGTATCAATGGGGTCGGCATTCTGCTGGTACAACCATATATTGTGAATAATGCCATTAGGGCAACCTCCTCTTCCTATCATAGGAGCCAACTTGGCACGAATAGTTACATGCCCATACTTAAATGTTTGCCCCATTTTTATTTCGCCCCAAGTTTTTTGCTTTTTAGCTTCGGTGGAACCGGGAATTAAAAGCCGAATGCCGTTTTTGCTGATGCTCACATTTTCTTTCCGCTGACCGAAAGATGCTCTTACAAGCGGAGTTTTAGCAATTTTACCGGTATAGAAATCATCGTGATTCCAATCTTCGGTAATAATATCCTTAAACCATCCGGTGCAAGTATCGCACAGTCTCTTCTCGCTGCTATCGAAAGGAATATAAAGCCGCCCAAGCGTTGTATCATTAGTGCCATCGAAACGCTCTTCTAAGAATGTAAACTTAAAATGTTTAGGCCCTACATAAGCTGTATTATCTAAATAATTTCGGTCGTTATTTTTCCTAATAGCAGCAAAAGGATTGGTGTGTTTCCAATCGGTTTGTTGCTGCATGATACTTGCAACAGTATCGGTTTGCACTACTAATGCAAATTCATAATTGCCTGGGCGTGCCGGTGTTTGCGAATCATCATCTGTTTCGTTCTTGGGGTCTAAACCTATACTGTAAGGAATAAAAGCCGTACGCTTTTCCCCTGCTGCCAATGTGATTGGCACTACTTGAGATGCACCATAAAAATTGTCTAAAATTTCGGCAGTATCGCTAGTAGTATTTACATTATACCAATAAGTTGTATTCTGGTAAAACACGCGTAAATAAAAGGTTTGAGCATGTTTTAACTTGTTGGCAATGTCCACCTTAGCAAATAATTTATTGGCACTCAAGCACGGATTAGGGAAGGCTACTTCGGCATACTTGTATATAGTATCTGCGTAGCGATATACACAACTGGGGCTATAAACATGCGTGTAATGCAAATTAAAATCAGGATGATGTCCTAATGGTTTAAATGAAACTTCGGCACCGCAATGGGCTTGTATAGTTGCTTTGTTTTGCAATTGAAGCTCCGGGAAAGAACTTTCTAACTGCTGCACACGATAATAGCTATAAGGCAACTTGCGCAACAAAAGCACCGAATCAAAATATGTGCGATTGGCAAGTACTTCTTTGTAATAATTCTTCTCTTTACAAAGCAATACTACTACTGCCGCCAATGCAGCTAACGAAACTAAAACAGGAAATAGAGGGTTGGATTTTTTCATTACTTTTCGGCTTGTATTGCAGCTTGCTGCTTACTTATTTCAACAATCATATTCTTGTAAATGCTATCCAAAATAGCTGCATGTTGTAAGTAGTAATTGAAACTTTCAAAAAACTGCTGCTCAGAAATTCCATGCTTTGCAAACACGCCTTTATAGAGTGCTTTTGTTCTGCTTTCGGTAGAGTTATCGGCTTCGCCTTCTCTATTGGCTAAGCCATCGGCATAATGAATATCTTGCAACACCAATTGCATTTTATCTGCCTCAATTAAATTGCTTGGAGCACTTTGCCGATTAGAGTTGCAAGCACACAGCAATCCGATACATAAAAACAATAAATACTTTTGCATGGTAAATTGAAGTATGAACATAACTGCTTTTGAAGAAATAAAATATGAATTAAATCAACACAAAGCAAGATTAGTAGCTGTTTCTAAGACACAATCTATTGAAAAGATAGCTGCACTGTACCATGCCGGACAACGCATTTTTGGCGAAAACAAAGTACAGGAAATGTGTGATAAACAATCTGTGCTCCCAAACAATATAGAATGGCATTTAATAGGTCATTTGCAACGCAACAAAGTAAAGTATATTGCTCCTTTTGTGAGTATGATACATTCCGTAGATAGTATGAAACTATTACAGGAAATAAACAAACAAGCGCTTAACAATAATAGAATTATTGCTTGTTTACTTCAATTTCATATTGCACAAGAAGAAACAAAATTTGGATTAAACGAAGCAGAAGCAAGCCAACTGCTACAATCTCCTACATTCTTAGAAATGAAAAATATTGCCATTTGCGGTGTAATGGGTATGGCAACCAATACAAACAACAAAGCGCTTATTAAACAAGAGTTTATGCAACTGCAATCTATTTTCGATAGCCTGAAAATACAGCACTTTAAAAATGATTCACGTTTTAAAGAAATTTCGATGGGCATGAGCAGCGACTATAAAATTGCACTGCAATGCGGCAGCACCTTGGTGCGTATAGGTAGCAAACTATTTGGCGAAAGAAACTATGAATAAGCAGGAATAACGGCAATGCCTCCATCTTTAAAATTTTGGCTTATGATACCCTGCACATATTGCTGAACATGCGTAGCGATAAGCATATTTAAGCGCTCCTTTGCATTTCCTCTTTTGTATAGCAAACTCACTTGCCGCACCGGCTTTGGCTGTTTAAATTTACGCAAGCCCAACTTGCGGGTGCTATCTAAACCAAGGCAAAATAATTCCGGTAAAATTGTAATTCCATTATTGGCTTCTACTAATTGCAGCAAGGTTTCCATACTGCCTGTTTTAATCTTAAAATTACTATGCTTGGGAGTGCTTCTTTTAAGATTGCAAATGTGCTCGAACTGCGAACTTAAGCAGTTGCCTTCTTCCAGCATCCACACTCTTTCGGTTTGAATATCGCTCGGCATTACATACTTTTTCATTTTGGTTTCTCTGGAAGAAACAAACACATGCAGCGGCTCTAAATACAGTGGCATTTCTACCATATCTTTTTGAAAGAGAGGCGTAGCAGCAATAGCAGCATTCACTTCGCCCGCCCTTAACTTCTCCAATAAGATTGGTGTTTGCAGCTCACTTACATACAATTTTAAATCGGGATACAAACCACCCAGAGTTGCCAAAGCAGGCATCAAAGCGGGTGCAATAGTTGGTATAACGGCAAGGTGATACTCTCCATAAATTTTAGTACTGGCACTAGCCGCAATATCTTGCAGCAATGCCACTTGCTGAACAATCTGCTGCGCCTGCAAAAGTACCTCGGCCCCAACCTCTGTAATGGCAACCGGAGTTATTGAACGGTCAAAAATTTGAACATTTAGCTCCTCCTCCAACTTTTGAATCATAGCGCTTAAAGTTGGTTGTGTTACAAAACAAGCTGCTGCTGCCTTTCCAAAATTTCGATACTGCTTTACCGCCAGTATATATTCTAACTGCTGAAAATTCATTATAGATAAAATCTATTACAATTATAGAAATTATTATTTCTATCTATAAAAAAACACTATAACTTTGCAGCACTAAACCAAAAAACATGAAACATTTACTTTACTTGTTATTAGCCATATTACTCTTACAATCTTGTAATAACAGCAACAAAACTCCACAAGAGCAAACAACCGATTCAACAACACTTTCTGCAGATGCGGAGCGCTTTTTACTACAAGATGCTCAGGAGGTATTTGAAGCACTTCCTGCACGAGCAGAAAGCCAAACTAATTTACTAACCGAAGAAAAAATATTGCTGGGCAAGGCACTGTATCACGATGCTCGCTTATCTAAAACAGGAAACAACAGTTGCAATTCTTGCCACAACTTAAACACCTTTGGCGTAGATAATAAAAGCACCTCTGCAGGCGATGCAGGCAAAAATGGCGATAGAAATTCACCCACCGTTTTAAATGCAGCTTTTCATAAAATACAATTTTGGGATGGAAGAGCAAACGATGTAGAACAGCAAGCAGGAATGCCCATCTTAAATCCGGTTGAAATGGCAATTCCATCTGAGGCATTCTTAGTTAAGCGATTAAAGGAAATTAAAGAATACCAAGAATTGTTTGGCAAGGCTTTTCCTAACGATAAAGATCCATTAACCTTCAAAAATATTCAGAATGCAATAGCTGCTTTTGAGCGCACATTGGTTACGCCTTCTGCATTCGATAACTACTTAAACGGACAAACCGATGCACTTACAGCACAGCAAAAAGCCGGCTTACGCGAGTTCTTAACTATTGGCTGCCAGCAATGCCATGCAGGCGCAACATTAGGAGGCACCATGCTGCAAAAATTCGGACTTTTCAGCAACTATTGGGAACATACAAAATCTGCCACACACGATAAAGGAAGATTCCAAGAAACAAAAAATGAAGGTGATGAATTTGTGTTCAAATCCTGTGGTTTACGCAACTGTGCCGAAACATATCCATACTTCCACGATGGTAGCGTAAGCGATTTAAAAGAAGCCGTGCGCATTATGGCAAAAACTCAGCTAAACAAAGACTTGAGTGAAGAACAAGTTGGTTCCATCACTGCATTTCTAAATTCATTAACCGGAAAGTTACCACAAGAAGCTACAGTAGTTCCCGATTGGGTACCACAGGTTAAAACAAACTAAAAAGTGGGTTTTGTTTTTGAAAGTAAGCAGTTTGAAAATTTCAAGCTGCTTTTTTTATGCAGGAAACTCAAAGTAATTGCGCTCAGTTTCCCAAAGACGGACTGCTAAATCGTACTTATCTTCTAAGCATGCACGAATAAGGTTGTATATCACCACTACAATATTTTCGCCTGTGGGATTTAGGTCTTTAAACTCTACAGTATCTAAGTTTAAGTTTTTATGATCGAAGCGCTCAATCACTTCTTTTTGAATAATACTATTTAGTATTTTCAAATCAATTAAGTATCCGGTTTCGGGATCTACCTCTCCCATTATCTTTACTTCCACCACATAATTGTGCCCATGCCAATTGGGGTTATTGCACAATCCAAATACCTCATTGTTTTTCTCGTGGCTCCATTCCTTTCTATATAACCTGTGTGCGGCATTAAAATGGGCTTTTCTGAATACGGCTACTCTCATACACTTTCGTTGGTGTAAATCTATTCCATTTTTTTATGCATACACTACTTTACACACACATACAACTTAATAAGTAATCTAAAAAAACAGCCTCCATTTCTTGCTGTTGTAATTAAAAAATTGCAGATTCACCACTCATTCTGTAATTACTCTTCAGCACCAATTATTTAATTCATGTTGAAGGGCATATCTACTTTTTTTTCAGATTTTTCTTTAAAACAACGGCTCTATTGGGGCTTCTTTGCGTTGCTAATGCTTGTTGGTTTAAGCATAGCTTTGGTTATTTTTAATTTCTCAAAATTCAACCAAGCCAACGATTGGCTTTCACAAACCAACTTACTAATTCAACATACAGAAGAAGTGCTAGATGAAATGCTGGACATGGAAGCCAATGCAACCGATTATGTACTTACCGGCAACGAAAAATATCTAACACATTACCAAAGAGCACACACTAGTTTCAATCATAATTTCAAACTTCTACTCCAACTTAACAATAAAAATTTCCCACCCAAAAACAGTTTTAAAAAATTAGAAATTGCTGCCAACAAGCAAATAGAATTAACCCAAAAACTTATTACCACCCGCCAAAATATTGGAGCTAAAGCTGCGATAATTGCTATGCAATCCGATACACCTAACATATATATGGATAACTTTAGAACTACTCTTTTGGCCTTTGAGCGCGAAGAAAAGGAACTACTAAAAATACGACAACAAAAACAAGAATCTTGGCAATTGAGTTCGCAAATTGCCTTTATTGCACTTATACTCTTAATGTTTGCTGTTTTGGTTATTTCATTTAAAAGCATTGCCAATAACTTAAAACAAAGAATTACTGCCGAAGAAAATTTGCAGGTAGAAAAGCAATTGCTACAAAATATAATTGACAATACATCAACCCTTGTTTTTATAAAAGATAAAACCGGGAAATACCTCTTAGCCAACAAGCAATTCACAGATGTATTCAATATCCCTGCGGCAGCAGTAACAGAAAAAAGTGATGCCGATTTATTTCCTTCCGACACTGCACTAAAACTTCGCGAAACCGATAGCAAAGTACTTACAACCGGCATACCTATGGAGCTTGAAGAAATAGTTCCCATACAAGGAAAAGCACATACTTACCTTTCAATAAAATTTCCATTGCGAGATAGAGATGGCAACATATACGCACTCTGCGGTATGAGCACAGATATTACCGAGCGCAAACAACACGAGTCGCAAATACTAAGTTTAAATACCCAACTCGAAACAAACAACCAGCGCCTGCACAATATCAATAAAGAATTAGAAGCCTTTACTTACACCGTTTCGCACGATTTACGTGCACCACTGCGGGCAATCAATGGTTTTGCCTCGCTGCTGCAACGCCAAAGCGAAGAGAAAAATTTTGATGCAGATACTATGCGTATTATGACTATGATGCGCGAAAATGCAGCCCAAATGGGGCAACTGATAGACGACCTTTTGGCATTCTCAAAACTAGGTCGCTACAAGCCCAACTTTCAACTCACAGATATGAAAGAGGTGGCAAATGCCGTAGCAGCACAACTTACTTACGAAAACAGCCCCTCAAAAATACTGCTCAACATTAAACATATAGAACCCGCCATTTGCGATTCAAGTTTAATTAAGCAAGTATGGATAAACCTTGTTTCTAATGCCATAAAATACTCTTCGCAAAAACCAAAACAGTTTATAGAAATAGGCAGTACCAATAACAATGGAGAAATAATTTACTATGTAAAAGACAATGGTGCCGGTTTCGATATGAAGTATTACAACAAACTATTTGGGATATTCCAACGCCTGCATTCCAGCATGGAGTTTGAAGGAACCGGAGTGGGCCTTGCCATTGTAAATAGAATTGTAAAGCGCCACAGTGGAAAAGTATGGGCAGAATCTACCCTTGGCGAAGGTGCCACATTCTACTTTTCGTTGCCTGCCCAACCACGCCTCTCCGATGTGTAAGCGGCATGACATTCATCATAGTTTTATACCGCAATAAAGTACAAATTTGTGCTTGTAATGAAACAGGTACAGCAGGGCGCATTAAAAGTTTGCTATCACTGTGGCGAAGACTGTAAAACCGAAATTCAATTCGATAAAAAATCGTTTTGTTGCGAAGGTTGCAAAACAGTTTACTCGCTGCTTAGTGAAAACAATTTGTGTACCTACTATAACTTAAATACCAATCCGGGCACTTCACTCAACAAAGAAATTAGCCCCCACAAATTTGCCTATCTCGAAGATGCACAAGTAATAACACAGCTGCTGAACTTCAACGATGGCAACCTTTCTACCGTAACCTTCTATATTCCGCAAATACATTGCAGCTCGTGCATTTACCTGCTCGAAAATCTTTACCGGATAAAAAAAGGAATACTGCGCTCGCATGTAAACTTTATGAAACGCGAAGCCAATATTACTTTCGACAACACTATTCTAAACCTCCGCCAAGTAGTAGAAGCATTGGTACAAATAGGCTATGAGCCACGCATCAATTTAAACGACCTCCAACGCAAAGAAAAAAAGCAACACCTGCGCAAATACTACTTAAAAATTGGTATTGCATTTTTTGCCTTCGGCAATATTATGCTCTTCACTTTTCCTGAATATTTAGGAATAGATGTAATAGCAGAAAGTGGTTTCAGAAAATTCTTCGGCTACCTAAACTTCTTATTGGCATTACCTGTTTTACTATTTAGTGCCAGCGAATTTTTTATTTCGGCATGGAGTGCTGCAAAAGAAAAAACACTCAACATGGATGTGCCCATTGTGTTGGGAATAATTGCCATGTTTATACGCAGCAGCTACGAAATTTTCACACACACCGGAGGCGGCTATTTCGATACACTTTCCAGCCTAGTACTCTTAATGCTTATTGGGCGATTGTTTCAAAATAAAACTTACGATACACTTTCGTTTGAACGCGATTACAAATCCTATTTCCCCGTTGCGGTTACAGTAATAAACAACCAAAAAGAAACCTCTATACCGCTCACAAAATTACGCATTGGCGACCGCCTGCTTATTAGAAACCACGAGCTTATTCCTGCCGATGCAAAACTGGTGAAGGGAAACGCCAATATAGATTACAGCTTTGTTACGGGCGAAGCAACCCCTATTGCAAAGCAACAAGGCGATTTAATTTTTGCAGGTGGTAAACACTTAGGCAGCGCCATAGAACTTGAAGTAATTAAAGATGTATCGCACAGCTACCTCACGCAACTTTGGAACGATAGCGCCTTTCATAAAAACGACCACAAAAATATTACTTCACTCGCTACAAAAATGAGTCTTTGGTTTACACCAATAGTAATACTCATAGCTATTGCCGCCACTGCCTTTTGGTGGACATCAGATACCGCCCGCGCCCTAAACGCATTCACTTCCGTACTCATTATTACCTGCCCATGTGCATTGGCACTTTCTTCGCCCTTTACATTAGGAAATGCATTGCGACTGCTTGGGAAAAATGGTATGTATTTAAAAAACACCCTCACCATAGAAAAACTTGCCAAAATAAGCAGCATTGTTTTCGATAAAACCGGTACGCTCACAAATACCAAAGATGCTAAAATTGAATTTGCAGACCTCAACAGCGGAGCAGAAAGTACGGCATCTGCAAACCCTCCGGCATTATCAGATTACGAACTGCAATTGGTAAAATCGCTGGTGTATCATTCTTCGCATCCACTGAGCAAAAAAGTATATGAACACCTAAAAGAAACTCCAATTTTCCCTACACAAGATTTTAAAGAAGAAGAAGGAAAAGGTATAGAAGGATGGGTAGATGAAAATTGTGTTAGAATTGGCTCAAAACGATACTTATGCAACAATAAAAATGCAGACAACAGCACCATTTCAGATTTCAGACACGCCTCAAAAGTATATGTGGGCATCAATGGAAAAGTGCTCGGCTACTTCTTGGTAAAAAACGAATATCGAAAAGGATTCAGCACCCTCATTCAACAGCTCCGCACCAAGTATGAACTATTTGTACTTAGTGGCGATAACGATGCCGAGAAAAACTTTTTGAAACAATATGTACCGGAAGAAAATCTAGTATTTCACCAACAGCCCAGCGACAAATTAAACTATATAAAGAAACTACAGCAACAACACCAAATGGTGATGATGCTTGGTGATGGTTTAAACGATGCAGGTGCATTAAAGCAAGCCGATGTTGGCTTAGTAATTGCCGATGATGTAAATAACTTTTCTCCTGCCTGCGATGGCATTATAGAAGCTGCACAATTTGAAAGATTGAATACACTCATGCAGTTTTCGAAAGATGCCGTTAGGGTAATAAAAATGAGTTTTGCCATTTCCATTCTGTACAACATTATTGGAGTGAGTTTTGCTGTACAGGGAACCATGAGCCCCATTGTGGCGGCTGTAATTATGCCTATTAGCTCCGTAACCATTATACTCTTCACCACTCTTGGTTCTGCCTACTTTGCCGGGCGAAAAGGATTTTAATACCGCTTATACTTTTGCCTTTACCCACACCGAAAAATGCAGCAACCTATCTAGTACCGGAAACCGATTAGCTTCAATTATCACAATACAGACCGACAATGTCAAAGTTTAGTCTATCAAACACCAGAAAGTGTTTACAGAAGACAAAAAGAAGAAGCAGAAACCTTATCTTCACAAAGTGAATCCGAAAACACAATTAACTTATGCCTTTAAAAAGTTCAGCAAATGGGGACACTACATTAGATAGTCCAATTTTTCAAAAAATCTATTTTTAGTAGAAATATCGGATTCCCAATTTTGCTTTAGAAGCCAACCCAACCGCTGTTTGCCACACGTTTAAAACTTTTCACCATTCCTTTCAACTCATAACTATTCCTCTTCTATCTTTGCCCTATGAATTTCAAGAAAATTGAAGCAGCAGATATTGCCTTCTTTGAGCAAACAATTGGAACTGCCAATGTATTTACAGATAACGCTTCCATACAAAAATATGCAGTGGACGAAACGGTAGATGCCGCTTTTGCGCCCGAAGTAGTTTTAAAACCAATAAGTGCCGAGGAAATTTCAAAAATATTAAGCTATTGCAACGCACAGCATATTCCTGTTTCGCCCCGTGCGGCAGGCACCGGATTAAGCGCCAATAGTTTGCCCATACACGGTGGTGTTACGCTTTCTATAGAAAGAATGAACCGCATTCTTGAAATAGACGAACGCAACTTGCAAGTAACCACAGAGCCGGGAGTTATTACCGAATTGCTTCAAAATACCTTAAAAGAAAAAGGACTGTTTTATCCGCCCGATCCTTCGAGCAGAGGCACCAGCTTTATTGGGGGCAATGTGGCTTGCAACAGTGGAGGCCCGCGTGCCGTAAAGTATGGTGTAGTAAAAGATTATGTTTTAAATTTAGAAGTAGTATTGCCTTCGGGTAAAATTATGTGGACAGGTGCCAATGTGCTTAAAAACTCCACCGGCTATAATTTTACGCAACTCTTTGTGGGCAGCGAAGGCACGCTTGGTATCATCACAAAAATTGTATTGAAACTTATACCGCATCCCAAAACAAATTTGGTAATGCTGGTACCATTTAAAAGTATGGAAAAAGCCAGCGAAGCCGTAAGCGCTATTTTCCGTGCCGGAATAGTGCCTTCTTGTTTAGAATTTATGGAGCGCGATGCCATTGAATGGGTTTGCAACTTTTTAGGCGATGTAACCATTGCCATTGACGATGAAACGCAAGCCCACCTGCTCATTGAAATGGATGGAAACGATATTGCCCAAATACAAAAAGAATGTGAGCAACTCTATGAAGTTGTGAATGAATTTGATTGTGGTGAAATTCTTTTTGCCGATAACGAAGCTCAAAAAGCAGACCTATGGCGCATGAGGCGCAATGCCGCTTATGCTATTAAAAAAACAGCCATAACCATAGAAGAAGATACCGTAGTGCCACGTGCCGACCTTCCTATTTTACTAAAAAGCATCAAGCAAATTGGTGCAAAATACGGCTTTAAAAGCGTGTGCTACGGACATGCTGGCGATGGCAATGTGCATGTGCGTATAGTAAAAGGCAGCTTAAGCGATGAAGCATGGAAAACCGAAATACAAGGAAAAGCCGTGCGCGAAATTTTTGAAAAAGTACACCAACTAAAAGGAACCATTAGCGGAGAACACGGCATAGGCTGGATTCAACGCCAATACATGGATATAAAATTTGATGCTGCACACCTCGATTTAATGCGTGGAGTAAAAGCTGTTTTTGACCCTAATGGCATTTTAAACCCTTCAAAGATTTTTTAATTACTCATTGTAACTTTGCACTTGCTTTATCAAAACAACCTATGAGCAAAAATACCAGCTATCCAAAAGACAAAATAAAAATTCTGCTACTCGAAAACATTAGCGATGCAGCAGTAGAAGAAATTAGAAATGCCGGATACGAAAACATAAAAAAAATATCGGCAGCATTAACAGAAACCGAACTTGCAAAAGAGCTTAAAGATGTACACCTGCTTGGCATACGCTCCAAAACACAGCTTACCGAAAAGGTAATACAGAAAGCCAATAAGCTATTGGCAGTGGGGTGCTACTGCATTGGCATAAACCAAGTAAACATAAACGCTGCCACGCAAAATGGAGTAGCTGTTTTTAATTCGCCATACTCCAACACTCGCTCGGTAGCTGAGTTGGTACTGGGTGCAAGCATTATGCTTATTCGAAAAATTATTGATAAAAATAAAGCCGCACACGAAGGCACCTGGCTTAAAGACGCCAAAGGAAGTTTTGAATTGCGCGGCAAAACACTTGGCATTATTGGCTATGGCAATATAGGATCGCAAGTAAGCGTATTGGCAGAGGCACTAGGCATGGATGTTATATTTTATGATGTAGAAAGCAAGTTGCCCTTAGGCAATGCACAAAGTGCACGAACCATTAAAGAGCTATTGGCAAAATCGCATATTATTTCACTCCATGTACCCAGCGATACCACCACACGAAATTTAATAAATGCCACTACTCTTTCGCAAATGAAAAAAGGTAGTATTCTAATTAACTACAGCCGTGGCGATGTGGTAGATATTCCGGCACTAAAAAATGCCTTAGTGAACGGCCATTTAAGTGGTGCAGCAATAGATGTATTTCCCGATGAACCCGAAAAAAATGGAGCCAATTTTCACTCAGAACTCTGTGGACTTTCAAACGTAATTTTAACACCTCACATTGGTGGCAGCACCGAAGAAGCGCAGTACAATATAGGCTTAGATGTAACTTCTAAATTACTCAACTTTTTGGAGCGCGGCATTACTACTGGTTCGCATTCAATTCCACCATTAAACCTAACTCCGCAAGCAAACACACACCGTATTTTGCATATACACCGAAATGTGCCGGGCGTGCTGGGGCAAATAAACTCCAGGCTTTCTACCCACAACATAAACATACTTGGGCAGTACCTAAAAACAAACGACAATATTGGTTATGTGGTATTAGATGTAGATACCAAACTTTCTAAAGATGCCTTGGCATTGCTGAAAGAAATAAACGAAACCATTAAAGTGCGTTTGGTATATTAACCCTAAAACATGGGGCAAAAAATTATGCTCTTATTGTTCTTCTTTTTGCCAATATAAATAGCCGTAATTTCCAGTGCGCCCAAGCCCGGTTTTACCTTCCTAAAGCTCGAAACCGTAAAGTCGTAACTCACGCCCAACTTAAAGCCTTTGTAATCGAAAGAGCCGTATAATGCCACCGCATCTGCCTGAGCAGCCCTACTAAAAAAATCGTTTACACGCACCATACTTCCTAAAGAAACAGTTGCCACCGGAGTTACATCATAAGCTACCGAAAGCCCCGGCAGCAGTTCGTTTGCGCTAGTTTGCATCATATACATTACACTCGGCAATACATGTATTAAGCGCCCAAGCGTAACATCTACTCCGGTATGAATATTCCAACGCAAAAACCAAGGGCTTTTGGAATGCTGCAAAAAATTCTCCTGTGGTTGAACTACATTAAACACACTTCCTCCCGCATACATACTTACTCGCTGATTAAACTTTCCTAACCACAACACACCCGAGTTTAGGTTAAACAAATGCACACTAAACGATGAAAAACTTTCGCCATTGCTAAGTGAGGGCTCGAATGTAGCTCCAATAAACTGGGTAGAAAATGTAAGATTAGAAGCATTTAAACGCTTATTGGTATAACCCAACTGAACACCAAGCGCTAACTGATGACGGTTTCGCTTGCCCAGTGCCTTAATATATGAAAACGAACCACAACCGGTAAAACTGCTTAAAGCCTTACCTCCGGCTTGGTCGCTAATAAATAAACCGCCAATGCCCACGGCATCGTTGTTTACCTCTATCGGCATATCGAAAAAAACAGATGGTGTTGAATACGTAGAGTGTAAAAAAGAAGTATTTCCGGCACCAAACCACTGATTGCGGTATGCAGCTCCCACACGATAACCGCCTCTGGTAAAACCCGTAAGTGCAGGATTTAAAGTGAGTGGAGAATTGAAAAACTGCGTGTAGTGTATGTCTTGTGCCACAAGCATACTACTCCATAAAAGCACACCACAAACAGCCAGTATTCTAGTCATGTAACCCACCGTTAAAAAAGAATGCTCCTCAAATTTAATGTTTGAGGAGCATTCTTAAAAAGTAAATTATGCTTTAGTAAAGTACGGTGAAAGGGCGAACTTCATTCTTAATTTCGCCATTCAGTAATTTAATTTTGGCATACAACATATATGTACCTGTTGGTTGGAGTTTTCCAGAGAAAGTGCCATCCCAAGTATCAGAATTTTCTTTCTCTTTATCAAAAACCAACTCGCCCCAACGGTTGTATATTTTCATGCTTTCCACCGTTGCTACACTTTTATCTACCACACCAAAACGATCGTTTTTGTTATCTCCGTTAGGTGTAAATACCGAAGGGAATTCGTATTCTTTAATATTCTTTTTAGTAATTAAAGCATGAACTTCATTATCGGAACTTGCCCATCCTGTTTTAGTTACAAAATCAAAAGGCGCTGTTTGTCCGGTTCCATCGGCAATTAAATCTTCCCATTGTGGCAAACCTTTCCAACGGCCAATGCTATTAAATGAACCATCTACCGATTGCTTATACAATATGCTTAAATCTGCATTAAGTGCATTGCCTAAAGATTGCTTTACTAAATGATAGAATTGGTTATTTACCACATCTACATTGGCTGCTTTTACGGCAACATCAAAACCATCGTTGGTTGGATCATTATGCACAAAACGAGCATCATATACTGCTTGAGTGCTATTGGTGGGTTTTAAAACCAATGGGCGCACGGTAGCTACACCGGAGGTGCTTGAACCTAACGGAAAATAGTAATCGCTTGTACTCAAAGTAGCTCTGGTTAAGCGTCCTGCGCCTGTGCTACTTACAAATGAATTAGCATCGTATGCAATGGCGCTGGCATTGGCAGAAGTAATATTCAATTTTTGCTCTCCGGTAGCAAACTCTACTCCATTTTTAAGGGTAAATAGATTGGTAACGTTAGCATCTACCGTATCTAAATTTTTTACTGAGCCTGCGGTTTCCTGTGCTTCTAAATTGTAAAACGATGTAATTACAGTACCTTTTACAAACTGCGTGTTTCCCAGTAACTTCACAGTGCTTTCATCGGCAGTGAAGAGTTTATTGTTTTCCCAATTACCATAGAGATTAAAAACTCCGGTATCTTTTCCTGCCGGTTGGTTTACAAAACTACCTCCGGTGAGTTCTGCGCCATTTACCAAATCGCCTTTTACGGTAAGCCTGCCCGCATTGGATAGCAATCCGGAAGTGCCACTGTTTTCGAGGTCGAAACCCACATAAACATCTACATTATCAGTAATGCCAACTGTTGCGCCATTATTAAAAAACACATTGGCTTGCGAAAAAATGTTGCACGAAAAGGCAAGTGCACCAAAAGTCGAAAGTGTTGTCTTCAGATTCATTTAAATAAAAATTGGAGCGTGAATATAACAGTATATAGCCATTTGTTGAAAAAAAACGAAACTTTTTCTGAAATGCAGATGCAGCTTACGTTTCAGCAGATGCCATTTATGCACACGTATATTGTATGCTTACAATAGAGTACACACACTCTTGCTGCGTACTACGTATGCGTTTTTCAACCTAAATGGTGTATTAAGCCCCAACCAGCCGCTTTTTTATTTCGCGGGCAATATTGAGCGGTGTGTATTTTTCAAAAAAGGTTCTGTTATCTACCCACTCATTAGTTGTGGTAGGTTCGTGTACTTGCACTTGTGGTGTATGCACTACCGGAGGTTCTTCTTGCACCGTTTTTTCCTCTGTGTTGCTGCTACCGCTGTATCCAAAAAGCTTGGCCAACTTTTCTGTCATTGGAATATTGTATTCATTGCCTGCCGCTTTTACTACTTCAATCATTTCATCGGTAGTATATTTGGTAAACTCGTAAGGCACTTCTACCGGTTCGCCATAGCCTTCAATTACTTTTCCGGCATCGTACATTTTAGAGAGGGTAGCGTTTTCGTATTTCAGAAAGAAATCTTCATTCACATTATAGCGCAGCATGGTATTTAGCTTGCCATCGGGTTTCATGTAATAGTGTACCAAATTGGCTCCTGCTTGTGTAACACCCACTCCGGCCGCAAGCCGCACGCCATTGGAAGTATTCGGTGGCGATGCGTGGAAAGTGCGGTTATCAAACATCAATACTTCTCCGGCTTTTACATTTATTGTTTTTAAATACGGAAAAATGCTAAACATGTGCTCTGCCAACGGCACCGGGCATTGTGGCGATGGCGATGGTCTATGATTTTGCATTAATTTATGGCTTCCGCGAATAACGCCCATGCCGCCATTGTCTATATCGGTATCTACCAATGCGATCCAACAGGTAATGGAAGAATAACCTTCTTCTTCTTTATCTACAAAACTCCAATCTTGGTGAGCCGGAACTACTCCTTTAGGATTTATTTCTTTTACTACATAACTGGCAACAAAAGGCTTAAAATCTTTTAGATGCTCAGCTAAGCGCGGCACGGCAATGCCCCATATTTTTTCGCGTATGGCACGGCACATTTCTTTATCGCTATTATCCATGCTTACATGAAAGCCAAAACCTTTTTCATCTTTAATTGGCAACGATTCATAAAAATTTTTGAGCGTAGCCACTTCCTCTTCATTCAGCAATGGAAAAGTGGCATAGCCTTCGCGCTCAAAAAACTCTTGCTGTGCTTCGCTCTTAAAAATTGGAATCATCTTATACATGCTTTCTGCTTTATGTTGTTTGAAATGCTGCTTGGCGCTGCGGTATTCTTCTGCCGTTACGAAATGCTGTGTGTAGTCGCTCGTTTGCTTTAATTCGCCCATGGTGGGGCGTTTTCCAATTTGTGTATTGTACTGCTGAAAAAAATCTTCGCTTACAAAATATTGCTCCAGTTTGCCAGCTTCGTTTTTGTGATAAAACATGAGCTGTGCGTCTTTGTCTATCAATCCATAAGTAACAGCAATGCGCGATTCGCTGCTCATATTGGCGGGTGAAGCGTGCAGCAATGCCTGCGAAAAAATAAAGGCTTCTCCGGCTTTCATGCGCAGCAGTTTTAAATCTTGCCGCATTTCGGCTTGCACGTTTTTAAACGGATCTTCTAAAGTTGGCGAACGCAGTGCTTTCGAGAAGCGATGGCTGCCATCAATTACCTGTATGGCACCATTGTTTTCATCTACATCTTGTAGCGGAATCCAAATAGTTACACTATCAAAAGTTGGCTCTTCTACTACGGTCCAGTCTTGGTGAATGGGCATTTCGCTTTGTGCCCCGGGCTGCTTGTTTAAAAAGCAACTGCCTAATTTTTTAATGGCGTTGAAGTGCGCTTCTACTTTACTGCCCAACACACTTTCTATTTTCTCGTTTACACTCTTTTTGTGAGCCTCGTTTGTATTAAAACTGCTGCTGTAAAACCCATCGGGAAGTTGCGGATGTTTCTCAAAGAAAAAAGAGCGCAAGTCATGAACTTGCTCTTCGTTCAAAAACGGCACTACTACATAACCATTGAGGTTAAACTGCTGTTGTAAAGTTGAATCCTTAAAAAGCATTGTTTTTTGTTTTCAGTATAAGCAACGATGCAGGCGTTGCGCAATCTTCAAGCTATGCAAACACCTCTTTCAACTTATCTAAAAGACCTTTCTTTTCTTTTACTTCATCGAAGCGCGGAGCGTTCATTCTTTGTATAAACTCTGCTTCGGTAATAAACTGGTGTTTGTATGGAATAGTTTTTACACGTTTTACGTTTCCGGGGTTTTTCCACGGGTTAAACTGCATATAAAAATCTACGTCCACTTCCAGCACTTCTACTTCTTCCATACTTTTTGCCGGATTCATGTGGTAATGAATAGAGGGCATTTCGGCCGGAATACATATCAATTGAATGGCAAGGCGCAAATCGCCAGTTTTGTTTATAGCAGAATAGTGTACAATGCTATCATCCAAGATTACACAATCGCCAGCTTTTGTTTCGAGCGGCACCAAGTGCTTTTCAATAATTTCATTCTTAATATTATCTAACTCCCACGGAATCATTGGGCCGCGAATTTCGCCAAAACGTTTATGGCTGCCGGGTACTACTTGCAAGGTTCCATTTGCTACGGTAGAATCTACCAACGGACACCAAATAGAAACCGTAAAGCATTTTCTTTCATCGGCAAACGCCCAGTTTTCGTGTAGTGGCACTTCTCCGGTGGTGGATTGCTTACGAATATAGTTGGCAATTATAGGGCGATAATCTGCCAATAAGCGATTCATGTGTGGTTTAAAGTATTCTGTAATAATTTTAAATACCTCCTGCTTGTATTCCGGATTTTTATCAATAAAAGTAAAATCGTATGTTACCAATCGGCTGTCTTTTACTCCTGTTTCTTCGGTAGTAATTTGCCCGCCACTATTGGGAAGTGTATCGAAAAATTTCTGCTTAAGCTCTGCAACTTCTTCGGGTGAAATAAACGGCACTCGAACATAGCCGTTCTTTACAAACTCCTCATTCAGCTTATCATCGTTTAATACTTTTCGCATAAAAAAAATTAAGTACAGCCAAATGTAACATTATTGAAATGTTTTAAGCAATGATTTTAGTCATGTTTGTGTAATTACTCATTCTTGAACTTGGGTAAACAAATTGTGTACAAGTAAAATGTATTCTATCGAAAACTGCTATTTTCGCAGCCCTGCATGAAGAAGCTCCTTATCCTTGCCTACGATTTTCCTCCTTATGTTTCGGTGGGTGGCTTACGACCGCACGCATGGTACAAATACCTTCGTGAATTTGGTATAGAACCTATTGTGGTTACTCGCCAATGGAGCAACAAACACGGCAATGCGCTCGATTATATTTCACCAAGCGAAAGCAGCCACACCATTGAAGAAAACAATATGTATGGCACTATTATTCGCGCCCCATTTAAACCCTCTTTAAGCAATCGCCTTTTGCTACAATATGGTAGCGACAAGTTCAAATTTATTCGAAAAGCACTTACTGCATTCGATGAAATTCGCCAGTTTATCACCATTTCCGGACCCAAAAAAACACTCTATACGGCTGCAAGAAATTACCTGCAACAACATAAAGTAGATGCCATTATTGCCACCGGAGAACCGTTTGTACTTTTTTACTTTGCACAAAAACTAAGTGCAGAATTTAATACCCCGTGGATTGCCGATTACAGAGATACTTGGTCGCAAGATGAAAACAGAAGCCGCAATACGCTTTTATACCAATGGAATAACCGGATAGAGAAGAGACTTCTTGCAACTACCCAGCACATTGTTACCGTATCGCCATTTCTACAATTGCAGATACAAAAAAATGCACCAACGCAGCAGTTTCATATCATCACCAATGGCTACGATCCCGATGTTATGAACGAGTTAGCACAGCGGCTTCCTAATAAAGAGCAACTCAGCATTGCATTTGTGGGTACCATTTACAAGTGGCATCCGTGGCAAAGTTTCATTACCCGATTTTCAAAAGTTGTAGAAGCATCGTCAGAAACTATGGCACTCCGGTTTTACGGAACCAATCTCACTGCTGAAATTCAAACATTCTTAGCCTCTTTTCCGCCAAAGACACAGGCTGCCATCACATTTTCGCCTAAACTTTCCAATAAAGAATTGCTGCAAGAATTAACCGGCAATCACGTAATGCTACTGTTTAATTATTACAGTTTTATGGGCACTAAAATTTACGACTATCTGGGAATAAAAAGAAGAATTATTCTATGCTACGAAAACGATAAAAACGCCCTTGCATTAAAAGAAAAATTTTATCCCGTTCAAGAAAACGAATCGCTCAGCAAAACTTTACAAGCCGATTTGCTGCGCGAAACACAAGCCGGCATTGCAGTAAAAGATGAAGACCATTTAGAAACCGTTTTAAAAGACTTACTGGCAGAGTTCACAGCAACCCGAAACATTGAATGCAACTCTATAAACACCGATAATTATTCACGAAAAATTCAAGTAAAAAAACTTGCTGAAATAATATCGGCAATCTAGCATTCCACTATAGCGCAACCATTACAACCTTTGAACACTATACAATTTCACCCAAAGCATATTGCTGAAAATTTTTAGAATTAACCTCTTAAAACAAGCGCTTGTAAGGATTTTGGAAACTGAATACATACAACACCAATAGAACTTTTGAATACAACTTAACCATGTGCGGAATTGCAGGTTTCTTTTCGGTAAATAAAAACATAAGCGAGCAAGAATTGCACGCTATGACCAATGCCATGCCACATCGCGGCCCCGATGCAGCAGGATTTTATGTAAACGAAATCCAAACAGTGGGCTTAGGACATCGCAGGCTCAGCATTATAGATTTAAGCACTGCCGCCAACCAACCCATGTTTTCGCATTGCGGCAGGTATGCTATGGTTTTTAACGGTGAAGTTTTTAACTACCTCGATATTAAACAACAACTGCAATTGCAATGTAAAACCAACTCCGATAGCGAAGTAGTTTTAGAAGCATTTGCCCGCGAAGGAGTACAAGCTGTGCAACGCTTCAACGGCATGTTTGCCATTGCTATTTACGACATTCAAGAACATACACTTTACCTTTTCCGCGATAGGCTTGGCATAAAACCTTTGAACTATTTCTATTGCGAAAAAACATTGGTATTTGCCTCCGAAATAAAAGGATTGCTGCCCTCTAGTTTTGTAAAAAAGCACACGACCATTCACCAAGCAGCCATCTACAATTTTTTGCACCTCGGCTACATACCTGAACCACACAGCATTTACACCAATATTTTTAAACTGCCGGCCGGCAGCTATGCCGTTGTAAAAAATGAAACCTTCAATATTTATGCTTACTGGAAACCCGAAGAACAAATTACAGAAAGCACCATTGCAGATTTCACGCAAGCCAAAACACAACTAAACGAGCTCCTGCTATCGTCAGTAAAATACCGTATGATAAGCGATGTACCTTTTGGCACTTTTTTGAGCGGAGGTATAGATTCCAGCTTAGTAACGGCACTAGCTCAGCAAAACAGCAGCACACCGGTAAAAACTTTTTCTATTGGCTTTAAAGAAGCATCGCACAACGAATCGCAATATGCCCAACAAGTTGCACGACATCTTGGCACTTTGCATACCGAATTTATTGTGAGCGAAAAAGATGCACTCGAACTAACCGATAAAATTTTTACCGCCTACGATGAACCTTATGCCGACTCTTCTGCATTGCCCACCATGCTTGTAAGCAAGCTTGCCAGGCAACATGTTACCATGGTTTTAACCGGAGATGGAGGCGATGAGTTATTTCACGGATATGGTGCTTACACTTGGGCAAAACGCCTGCAACACCCATTGGTAAAACTACTCCGCAAACCATTGGCTACAGCGCTTTCGTGGAGCAACCACACGCACAAGCGCGGAGCAAAAGTGGTGAACTATCCCAATGAACAACATTTAAAAAGTCATATCTTTTCGCAAGAGCAATATTTCTTTAGTCAAGAAGAGTTGAACCAAATGCTGCTGCCATCGGTAACACAACAATTACTGCTGCAAGAAGATGTGCCCACCAAGCGCCTGCTATCGGCAGTTGAAGCACAATCGCTCTTCGACATTCGCTATTATTTAAAAGACGATTTATTAGTGAAAGTAGATAGAGCAACCATGCAGTTTTCGCTCGAAGCACGCACACCATTTTTAGATTACAGGGTGGTAGAATTTGCCTTAAACGTACACGAAAACTTAAAGACACAACAAGGCGTTGCCAAACACCTACTTAAAGAAGTTTTATACGAATATGTACCACGCCAAATTTTCGACCGACCCAAATGGGGCTTTGCCATTCCACTTGCAAAATGGATGAAAGGTGAACTGCAATACATACTTACCGACTGGCTGAGCGAAGAAAATGTAACAACCCTTCAACTTGTGCAAAACACGTATGTACACAACCTAAAAAAACGTTTTATGGCAGGCGAAATCTATTTATATAATCGCCTCTTTGCCTTAGCACTATTGCATAAATGGATGAAAGATAATGCAACAAAATAAACGCCATATTCTATACCTATCGTACGATGGCATTACCGACCCACTCGGCCAAAGCCAAGTATTAGCGTACTTAGAAGGACTAAGCAAACTCAATTACCGATTTACACTCGTTAGTTTTGAAAAACCAGAGCGCTTCCTGAAAGGCAAATCTCTTATAGAAACACGTTGCCAAAAGAGCAGCATACGATGGATTCCGCTTACTTATACCAAGCAACCTCCGGTATTTTCTACCCTATACGATATATGGCAGTTGAAAAAAACTGTACTCCGCATTTTAAAGCAAGATCCATTTGAAATAGTACATTGCCGTAGCTACATTACCGCTTTAGTTGGGCTAGAGCTAAAACAAAAACACCGCATAAAGTTTGTATTCGACATGCGCGGCTTTTATGCCGATGAACGAGTAGATGGCAAAATATGGAACTTAAGTAATCCTTTATACAACACCATTTACAAGTATTTTAAAAAGAAAGAATTGCAGTTTTTCAATACTGCCGATTATGTGATAAGCCTTACCCATGCAGGAAAAAACATTATTCATTCATGGAAAACTATAGCTCAGCAACCTATTCCCATTCAAGTAATTCCATGCTGTGCCGATTTGCAGGTTTTTAACGGTAGTAATGTAAACACCGATGCGCAGCAAGCATTGCGTCAATCGCTTCACCTTACCGAAAACGATTTTGTGCTCAGCTACCTCGGCAGCATTGGCACTTGGTATATGCCCGATGAAATGCTCGATTGCTTTAAAATTTTAAAGGAAGAAAGAACCGATGCAAAATTTCTTTTCATTACTAATGAGCCTCCAAGTTTTATTATAGAAAAAGCAAAGGCAAAGAATATTGCCGAAAGCGATTTGCGCATTGTTGCTTCACCTCATCATTTAGTGCCCTTACACCTTTCGCTCTCCAATGCCGGCATTTTCTTTATTAAACCTGTGTTTTCAAAACAGGCATCCTCGCCCACCAAACAAGGCGAACTTATGGGTATGAACCTTTGGCATATTTGCAACAGCGGAGTGGGTGATGTAGATACCATAGTTGAACAAGCCAATTGCGGAGTAGTGGTAAAAGATTTTACTACCAAAGCATACCAAACAGCCATAAAAGAACTACTCCAAAAAACCACACAAACCAATCTACACATCCGCCAACAAGCATTTCAGTTTTATTCGCTCGAACGCGGAGTACAGTTGTATGCCGAAGTGTATCAACACTTAACCAAATAAATTCATTATGTTTTCGGAATATTGGCACAGCAATTATTCATGTTATATACACAAGATGTAGTAAACTTCTTATCGAAATTATCTGTAAAAAAAGTGCTGAATGCCTTCGGCATTTTTGCATCGTATTACATCAGCCATTTAACACGCAAACCCATTTTGTGGGGAAAACCCATTACCATTTCTATTGAACCAACCACCAACTGCAATCTAGGTTGCCCCGAATGCCCAAGCGGATTAAAAGCCTTTACGCGCCCCACCGGAAACATAGAAGCTACCAACTATAAAAAACTATTGGATGAAATAAACAGCACCACAGTTTACTGCTATTTCTACTTTCAAGGCGAGCCGTTTATGCACCCCAAATTTTTAGAATTGGTACAGTATGCCACCCAGCGGAATCTATATACCGTAACATCTACCAATGCCCATTTTTTAACCAAAAGAAAAGCGTTGGAAACCGTACAAAGCGGCTTAAACAGAATTATTATTTCCATAGACGGCACCACACAAGAAGTGTACGAAAAATATAGAATAGCAGGCGATTTGAATAAAGTTATTCAAGGAACAAAAAATTTGGTTGAAGCAAAAAGAGAACTAAAATCCAATACACCACACATCATTATTCAATTTTTGGTAGTGCGCCACAACGAGCACCAAATAGAAGATGTAAAACAACTGGGAAAAGAACTGGGCGTAGATGAAGTAAAATTTAAAACAGCACAAATTTACGATTACGAGAACGGTAACCCGCTTATTCCCAAAAATGAACAATATGCCCGCTATAAGAAAACAGAATCCGGCAAATACCTTATTAAAAACAAGCTGGAAAACCGCTGTTGGAAATTATGGCACAGTGCCGAAATTACTTGGGATGGGAAGGTAGTGCCTTGCTGCTTCGATAAAGATGCCAAGTACGAAATGGGCAACGTTTTTACCGATTCGTTTTCCACTATTTGGAACAATAAAAGCTACACATCTTTCCGCAGTCGCCTGCTGCAAGGCAGAAAAGAAATAGATATTTGTACCAACTGCAGCGAAGGGCTGAAAGTATGGGAATAGCTTACTTTAGAGTACTTTACATTTTTTTCCTTGTTCAAAATCCTCAAACAGATAAGTGCCCAAACCTTGTACCGAAGTATAGAATGCCTTACCTCTATTTACTTTAGTAAACTCTTCTACAAAATTGCGCAAGGCCTCGTCATCGGCAAGCATAAATGTTGTAATAGGAATTTTTAGCTTCTGTGCGCGGGCGGCAAGCAACAAACAACGGCTTACAATTTTCTTATCTAATCCAAAACTATTCCTGTAATACTGTCCATTTTCCTTAATGCAACTTGGTTTGCCGTCTGTAATCATAAAAATTTGCTTATTGGTATTCTTGCGCCTTTGCAATAAATCTATTGCAAGCTCCAATCCTGCCACCGTGTTGGTATGGTACGCTCCGGCTTGCAGGCTCAGCAAATCTTTCAATTCAATTTGCTGAGCATCATCTCCAAACACAAGTATATCTAAGGTGTCTTTCGGATATTTCCTTTTCAACAATTCCGCCATAGCCATAGCCACATGCTTGGCAGGTGTTATACGGTCTTCGCCATATAAAATCATGCTGTGCGAAATATCTATCATCAACACCACAGAGGTTTGTGTTTTGTAGTTTTTCTCTACAACTTCTATATCGCACTCATTCAGCTTAAAATTATCTATGCCTCCATGTTTCTGCGCATTGCGGAATGTATCGAGCATAGAAATTTGCTCTAAGGCATCGCCATAAAAAAACGGGCGCAATTCACTCATAGCTTCATCGCCATTGCCGCCCGAAAAAACATAATGATTGCCTTCCCTGCTTCGCCTTAATGTGCCAAAAATAAGCTCCAGAGCCTGCTGCCTGATGTATTGCTCCAGTTTTGCAGTAACGCTGTGTTTGTTTCCGCCCAAGTTATCCTTTTGTAGATAGCCTGCGGCAGTTAAGTCCTCCACAAATTGAGTGGCACAGTAACTACCTTGTGTTAGTTGCTGCTCGTTATTTATATCGCCCAACCAATCGGCAGCTTCCTGCACATTGCCCGATGTATAAGTAATGAGTTGTGCAAAAGTATCCAGCAGTTTACTAAACTTTGTACCACCTGTTGGATGCTCCTTTTTGAATCTAAAACCTATCATTATCTAAACATACAACTGCTTATTTACAAGTTGCTGCCACAGGTAAGAATTGGGCAATTTTAGAATGATAGACAAATTGTACACAAAATGTGAAGCATTCATTTTTAAAAACCGACCGTTAATGCGAAATTTGCAGCCATACTAAATAATTATTGCATGAAAAAACTCCTTACGCTCTTAGCTGTATGTATATCGTTAGCAGCCATAAGCCGAACAAAAGCACCTTACATTTTAGATGAAAAGGGAAACAAAATACTTATTAGCAAAGATAGCTCTTGGCGCTTTGCAGGCTACATCGGTTTAAGCGGTTCGCAAGCCGCTTACTATCAGTGGGTTCCTGGCAACCAGTTTGCCCTAAGCATCAACTTTAATGCTTTTGCTTATGCCAACTACAAAAAAGGAAAATGGAGTTGGAACAATAACTTAGATGCCAAATACGGTATAGTAGCTTTAGGCCGCTACAAAAGCGTACCCGATAGAAAATATCCATTTAAAAAGAGTGATGACCTCTTACAAATAAACTCCCTTGCTGGCTATAACGTGGCCAAAGGTTTGGATATAAGTTTATTGCTAAACTTTAAAACACAGTTTGGCAGCGGCTACACCTATAAGTTAGATTCTGCCGGAAAAGAATACAGCAAAACAATGACCTCTAAATTTTGCGCACCTGCGTTCATGAAAATTGGTCCCGGTATTACCTACAAACCGGTAGATTATTTCACCTTATTCTTTTCTCCGGTTACAGCAGATTTCACCTTTGTAGATAGAAGCGAAACCAGAATAAGCAATGTGCCTGTTGAAGACCGCATACAAAGAGTAGATGAAACCACTTTTGGTTTAGAAAAAGGTCAATCAGTTTTAGTAAGTGCCGGAGCTTACTTAAAAGCTAACTTCCAAAAAGACATTGTAAAAAACATCAACTACAAAACTCAATTAGAGGTGTATTACGATTACACCTACCCCAACACTATTAAAGAAGACAGTGGCGTAAGTTTGTATAAAGAAAGAATTATAGATAATGCAGCCCTAAGAAAAGAAGCACGCCAACAAGTAGATGTAGATTGGCAAAACGATGTAATCTTTAAAGTAAACAAGTTCATTAGTGCCACACTTTTTTGGAGAATAAAATACCGCTGGAGAGAATTGGTACCGGTAGATGATAACAAAGATGGATTTCAAGATAATGTTACCAAACCCGATGGCACATCGGTTCCAAAAACTCGTAGAGGTGTGCAAATCGCAGAGGTACTAGGCATTGGATTTTCGTATAAATTTTAAGATAGCATTATGATGTTAGAAGAAACAATAAACAACGATTTAAAAGCTGCCATGCTTGCCAAAGACGAAGCAGCCGTGCGCAGTTTGCGCGCCATAAAAGCAGCCATTATTGTAGCAAAAACAGAGAAAGGAGCAGGTGGCGTTTTAGCTGCCGATAAAGAACTGGGCTTACTGCAAAAGTTAGTAAAGCAGCGTAAAGAAAGTATCGAAATTTTTGAAAAAGAAAACCGCGCAGACCTTGCTCAAAAAGAAAAAGAAGAAGTAGCAGTTATAGAAAAATATCTTCCGGCAATGATGAGTGAAGAAGAAGTGCGCGCAGGCGTGCAAAAAATTATTGCCGAAACCGGAGCTACCTCGCAAAAAGAAATGGGAAAAGTAATGGGTGCAGCTTCCAAAGCTTTTGCCGGAAAAGCAGACAACAAACTAGTTGCCGAAATTATTAAATCGCTTTTAGCAAGTTAAAAGCCTACATCTCAAAAAAACAGAAGCCACAAGTAAACTCTTGTGGCTTTTGTTTTTTATCGTAGTTGCTTCTTTATGCGATCTAAAGTGCGTTTAGCATCCCTGTCTTTAATTGTATTACGCTTATCAAAAGATTTCTTTCCTCTTCCTAGTGCCACTCTTACCTTAAAGAAACCCCGCTCGCTCATAAATAATTCTACCGGCACTACGGTAAGTCCTTTCTCTCTTATCTTGGCATCTATCTTTTTTAGTTCTCTGTGTGTGAGCAGTAACTTGCGCAATCGGGTAGGTTCATGGTTATTCAAGTTGCCGTGCGAGTATTCGGGAATGTGTAAATTTTTAAGCCAAAGTTCGCCACTTTTCATCATGCAATAGGCATCATTAAAACTTCCTCCGCCATTTCTTAAACTCTTGGTTTCGGTGCCTGTAAGCATAATGCCCGCATCAAATTCATCTAATAATTCAAAGCTAAAACGTGCATCGCGGTTCAATATTTTTATGTCACTTTTTTTCATACACCGAGTTTCATCAATTCAAAATATCTATTCAATTTTTCTTTAGAAATCACTTTTTGTCCGGTGCTGCCCTTTGCCACCAAACGGCTGCCTACACACACCTTTATGGCACAAATAATTTCATTGCCCTTTAATGCTTCTAAGGTAGCGGTAAAAAGTACTTCTTCGCCTTCAAAAGCAGGTGCAATGTGCTCTATGTGTACAAATGTACCTATACCCTCTTCGTGCGCTTCCTTCATTTCCAACACAAATAAACGACCACACCATTCTGCATCGCGCGTAATAGAAAAAGTTGAATACACCGAGTGTACCACTTCCCCATTAAACGCTGCAAAATCTTCGGGCTTTACACAGTGCGTGTAAGTCTTTTGATCGCCAACATTAAACAGATGCTTCACGTTGCAAAGATAGCAATGAAGCCAAAAGTGCCTTTAGCTTTTTATTAAATAGCTTTCGTAAGGTGTTCTGGTGGCAATGGAGCGCGCCAATGTTAGCTCATCGGTATATTCTAATTCGCCTCCAAACGATACTCCCCGTGCAATAGAAGTTATTTTCACGCTAAACGGCTGCAACTTTTTAGATACATAAAAAATAGTGGTATCGCCATCCATCGTGGGGCTGAGTGCCATAATAATTTCATTCACCGAATTGCTTTCTACCCTGCGTACCAGCGATTCTATGTGTAGTGCTTCGGGGCCTACGCCATCTATGGGAGAAATTAACCCGCCCAAAACATGATAGCAACCTCTGTAAACGCCTGTATTTTCTATAGCAATTACTTCGCGAATAGTTTCTACAACACACACCGTAGATTGGTCGCGCATGGCACTGGAGCAAATGGCACAATACTCGCTATCGCTTACATTATGGCATGTTTTGCAAAATTTTGTAGCATGGCGCATAGTGCTTATGGCGCTGCTGAATTGCTCTACCTTTTCGGCATCTTGCTTTAATAAATGAAGTACTAAACGCAGAGCTGTTTTTTCGCCAATGCCGGGCAATCGTTTAAATTCTGCCACTGCATCGGCAATATATTTCGAAGGATAAAGCATATCTTCTTTCTATGAAATTGAGCAATACAAATATCAAATAATCAGTGCAACTCCAAAAACCGGGTTGGACCATCTTTAAACTTAAAATACACTGGGTTTATAGCCGTATATTCAATAGTTCCATATTCCGTTACAATACGATTTTGTTCTTGCAGCAAATGTTCTTTTGCCTTTGGATTATAGTCTATACCAATACAAACAACCTGCGAAGGAGCAGCAGCAGCGGTGTACAGCATACTCTCGTAAGCAGTAGAAAATGTATGGTGAATAACTTCCATGGGCGCATTGTAGGCTGATATAATAAACTTTTGCCCGCCCGCTTGCCGTGCAGCTTCTACGGCATGACTCCACCATATTTTGCGCTCCGTAAAATGGTGGTGTGCATTAAAAATAGTAATGCTGCGAAGCGAAACAATCAACAGCAATACAATCGTACGCACCACATTATTGCCCAAGAGTGGAAACAATTCATATGCAAAAGGAAGTGCCACGCCAATGCTCATTGGTACCCATAAATTTTCCACGTAAAACTTATCGGAAAATGGATTGGAAATACAAACCAACACATAGTACCCGGCTACATAACATAGGCACAGCGCCACTTTCAACCATTGCTTTTTTACCACCAACACTATGGCGGTTGCAATGCCCAAGAAAGAAAAAATCCAATAGTCCTTTACAAACCACGGCAGCGATTTAAGCACAATCGGAAGCGAAAAAAACTGCGGCAGCAATCGCAAACCATCCATGCCGCTGCCTATTTTTCCGGCTTCGTACCAATTCATACTCGCTTGAATAAACCTAAACACAACTGCCAACGCAAGTATTACGCCCCACGCCAGTGTTTGATACATTGGTATTTCCTTCTGCACAAAAAAATACAACAGCATAAAACCAAATGGCAAAAACACGAGTGGATGCGCCCAAATTGCAGTAACCATCAACAGTACTGCCAACAATATCCATACTACTTTTTGCGAAATAGATGCTGAATCTTTTTTTATGAGCGCCAAGAACAAAAAAATTAAACCCACTCCCTGCGGAAACTCGGATTCGCACCAATAAAATGCATCTGAAGCCAGCAAAATATTAAAGAGCAATAATGCCAAAGCCAACGCCTGCTCTTTTAACAACAAAAGCAATATAAATACTACAAAATGAAACATCGGAAACGAAACGGAGTGAATTTGCAACACTTGTGTAAGCGGTAATTGGGCTTTTACTGCCAGCAATGCAGGCGCTTGGTTTACCAATGCTACAAAACGATTGCCGGGATGGTAAAAAGCTGCATTTCGAATCATTTCAAACATGTAGAAAGAAAAATCTAAAAACAGTACCCGCTCCCACAAAAAATAAACCGATAAAAAAAGCAATACGCCAAAGCCCACAACTCCGGCTATAAATATGGGCGCATTCTTTACAGATAAAATTTTCATTCTTTGCAAGAATAAGCATTAAACAGCATCAATTAACGAAACAATAGGTTTTGAAATCAACACTCCTCTTTTCGCTCCTACTTACATCAATTCAAGTATATGTATTACTCTTCTTTTGGGGTTTAAACCATGAATTTTCGCAAGCGCCCCACTCGGTGCATACCTGGCGGCAATGCGATGGCGCTGCTTTTGGATTGCATTATTTTACTTATCAAAATGCACTGCTGCACCCGCAGATATACAACATGGAATTATCTAATGGCGAAGCAGTTTCTGAGTTTCCAATTGTGTATTGGCTAGCTGCAAAATTGTCGGGCAACTCTTTTGATGCCGCTAATATCCGTTGGCTTTACTTCTTATGCTCCATTATAGCACTATTTGCCGTAAATGCCACGGCATACACTATAACTCACTCCTTAGTGCTGAGTTTTTATATTTCATTTTTGCCTTTTCTTTCAACAGTATTCAGTTTTTACAGCAATAACTTTTTGCCCGATGTGCCTGCTGTGGCAGTAATGCTTACCGCACTCAGTTGTTTTTACTTTTATTATAAAACAAAAAAAGCCGTTTGGCTCGCATTATGCATAGTGTTTTTTTCGCTTGCAGGCTTGCTTAAACCAACTTCTTTAGTTCCGTATTTGGTACTGCTTTCCGCTATCTTTTTTGAAACGCTTTTAGGGCGAATTACCTTCACAAAAAAATTAACGGCATCGGTACTGCACACGGCATTACTTACCATACCGCTTATAGTTAGCGCCCTTTGGATACTTTTTGTAAAATACTACAACACGCGCTTTGGTTCTGCATATTTCAGAACTGTTCCTTTCCCTATTTGGGAATTAGATAAAGAGGATACTTACCACTTCTTTGGAGCACTTGCAAACCGCTGGTATGGCGAACATTTTTCGGTAGCAACCAGCAAAGTTTTATTGGCAATAATTCCACTTTCAATACTTATAGCATTTAAAAACAATCGGAGATTAGGCTGGGTTTTATTGCTTTTTGTAGCACTCCAAATACTGATTATGCTACTGTTTGCGGGGCAATATTACATCCACGATTATTATGCCATTGCCTTGTTTACAACGCCTGTAATTGCGTATACAGTATTGTTTTACTATCTGCAAAAAAACACACTTTGGCGCTTGTTGCTACCGCTCATATTTATACCCTACACTGTTTCCGAAATTGTTTATACCAAAGAAAAACTCAAAGCTCGTTTTGAAACACAATGGGAAGACAGATGGACTACAAAGCTTGTAAAATGTACACCACATTTAGCCAATCATGGATTGCACCCCAACGATAAAATTTTGGTTTTGGGCGACCCTTCTTCTTGCATAAGTTTATACACACTACAACGAAAAGGCTGGACAGAAATGAATTTTTTTAGAGTAAACAAACACGAAAGTATAGCCATGATGAGAACACATGGTTTAACTTGGGTAGTATTCTTTCCCGATGCAAAAAGTAAAAATGCAGACCTATTCCCTAATGGTTTTAAGAAGCAATTTTCGCTGGAAGGCTTCGAGTTTGCCCAACTTTAGCCCAACTGTTTTGTAGTATTGGTTTCGTCCACAATGTATATAGGACGCTGCTTCACATTGTTGCCAATCCGTATTAAATACTCACCAATAATACCAAGGCAAATTAACTGAATACCTCCCATAAACAAGATGGTCATCATTAAAGAAGCCCAGCCCTGAGGTGTTCCATTGTTTAAAATAAATTTAGAAACAAGGGTATATACCATCAGTAAAAGTGAAAACAACGTAGTACCAAAACCCAAGTATGTAGCCAGCTTTAGAGGGAAATCCGAAAAAGAAGTAATGCCGTCTAAAGCCAACTTAAGCAGCTTAGAAAATGAATAAGCCGGAGTACCGGAATGCCTTTCGGGGCGATCGTATGGAAATGGGAACTGCCTGAACCCAACCCATGCAATTTGTCCGCGCAAGAATTTTTCGCGTTCAGGCATAGCAGCAATTTGCTCTGCAACTTTACGCTTCATAATCCTAAAATCTCCGGTATCTAATGGAATCTTTGTATTAGAAATTTTATCTAGCAAGCGGTAAAATGTGCTATATGCAATCTTCTTAAATACACTCACTCCTTGCCTATTTCTACGAACGGCATACACCACATCGTATCCTTGCTGCAAGCGGCTAAACATCTCTAACAACAACTCCGGAGGGTCTTGCAAGTCGGCATCAATAAAAGCAATATGCGCTCCTAAGGTGTGCTCCATGCCGGCAAAAAATGCCGGTTGATGTCCAAAATTTCTACTAAACGAAACATACTTAAAGCGGCTATCTTTCGCTGCAAATTCCCGCATTAACTTCAATGAGTTGTCGCTGCTTCCATCGTTTACCATTACCACTTCGAAAGCAATATCTGTTTGCGAAAACATTTGGCTTAATCGCTCAAAAAGGTATGGCAAATTGCTCTCTTCGTTGTAAACGGGAACTACAATAGAAATATCCGGCTTCATAAAAATAGATAGAGTAAAAGAAATTTATTTAAACTGCAATACAAGTTTTCATAGGTGCTCAATATGGTTGCTTACCCTCTAATTGCACCCATTCTTCAAACACTTTGTGCGCTTCGGCCATATTTATTTTTTCTGCTAAAACAGTTCGCTCATCGGGCTGCTTTTCAAATTCTTGATAAATAAAAGCATCGCTAAATCCAATTGCGGCAGCATCGCTTTTGGTGTTGGCATAATATACTTTGCCAATACGCGCCCAGTAGATAGCACTCAGGCACATAGGGCAAGGTTCGCAACTGCAATATATTTCGCAATCTTCGAGCGAAAAAGTATTTAAAGTTTTGCAAGCATTGCGAATTGCAACCACTTCTGCATGAGCAGTAGGGTCGTTGGTAGAAGTTACTTCATTATAGCCTTCGCCCACAATTTTTCCATATTTCACAATTACAGCGCCAAAAGGACCACCCTTTTTATGTAGCATTCCATGCCTGCTTAAATCCACAGCCAGCTTCATCATTCCTTCCTTTTCCATTCTTCGTACCTTTGTATTGATTCACTACAAAAGTCCAATAATCGCAGATTTATTCTTAAAAAAGATTCGATTTTTTTTGCCGCCAATTTTTGCAGCATAAGTTTGTGGGCAAAACACGCACATGCCTGAACTTCGTTGGAATCCGCTCACCAATACTTGGACAATGGTTGCCACCAACCGACAAAACCGCCCGCACCTGCCAAAAGACTACAATCCTTTTGCTCCCGGACAAGGCAAGTTGCCCGCTGCTTACAATGTGCTGGCATACGACAACGATTTTCCCGTGCTAAGTACATTACCTCATAAAGTTTCAATAGAAAAAGATGCCTTCTTTTTACACAAAGAAGCCTATGGAAAATGTGAAGTACTTCTCTATACCGACAACCCAGAAAAAGAACTGTACCACCTAAGCGATGAGCATGTTCTTAAACTTATTGAGCTTTGGACGGAGCGATTTAAAACGCTCAGCTCCGATAAAAAAATCAAATACATTTTTGAATTTGAAAACAGGGGCGAAGAAGTGGGTGTAACCATTCAGCATCCACATGGGCAGCTATATGCTTACAGTTGGCTTCCAAAAAAAATTGAAGATGAACTCATTAACTGTAAAAAATATTTTAAGCAAAAAGGCACTAATCTTTTTGCCGACATGAATGCTGCAGAAAAGAAATATAAAAAGAGAGTTGTTGCAGAAAACAAATCGTTTTTATGCTACATCCCTTACTTTACCGATTACCCGTTTGGCGTGTTTATTGTAAGTAAGAACTTAAAGCAAAACTTTACTGAATTTACACTTACCGAAAAGAAAGACCTTGCCATACTTTTAAAGCAATTGGTTGCCGCTTTCGATAAAGTGTACGACAAAAAATTTCCGTACATGATGTGCATTCACCAAAGCCCTGTAAACACACCTAAGTTTAAAGATTGCAGCAACTATTATGCTTTCCACATAGAGTTTTATCCACCCCTGCGAGCAAAAGATAAAATTAAATGGTATGCCGGCAGCGAAATGGGAGCAGGTGCAGCCGCCAATCCCTTAGATGTAGATGATTGTGCTGCCTTGTTGCGCAGCAAATTGAGTAGCTTATAGTTACTTACAATTTCTATTACAGTAGAGCTTTTACGCCTGGCAATTCTTTACCTTCAAAATACTCCAGCAGGGCACCGCCTCCGGTAGAAACATAACTTACTTTATCGGCTAAACCGAACTGGTTTACGGCAGCAACACTATCGCCTCCGCCAACTAAACTAAATGCACCTTTAGCCGTGGCGGCAGCAACTGCCTGGGCAATAGCAACTGTTCCTTTTTGGAAAGCCTCCATTTCAAAAACCCCCATTGGGCCATTCCACAAAATAGTTTTTGAATTCAATATCACTTCGCTAAATGCAGCAACTGCCTTTTCGCTAATATCTAAACCCATCCAACCATTGCTAATGGCATTGCTGTTTTCGGTATTGGTTTGTGCATCGGCAGCAAACTTATCGGCAACTATAGAATCTATGGGCAATAAAATTTTCACCCCTTTTGCAGCAGCCATATCCAATAATTTTTGGGCGTGCTCCAATCTATCTTCTTCGCACAGCGAACTGCCTATATTACCTCCCAATGCTTTAAAGAAAGTATAAGCCATACCACCACCAATTAGAATATTATCGGCAATGTTTAAGAGGTTCTCTATTATCAATATTTTGTCGCTCACCTTAGCACCTCCAAGAATAGCGGTGAAAGGCTTCTCGGCATTCTTCACTACGCGCTCTGCATTGGCAACCTCGCTTGCCATAAGGTAGCCAAACACCTTGTTTTCTCTACTAAAATAATTAGCTACAATAGTGGTAGAAGCATGAGCACGGTGCGCACTTCCAAAGGCATCGTTTACATATACATCGCCATGCTTGGCAAGTTTTTCTGCAAATGCAACATCTCCCTTTTCTTCTTCCTTGTAAAAGCGCAAGTTTTCTAACAACAACACTTCACCAGCTTGTAGCGATGCCGATTGTGCAAATGCAGCTTCGCTTGCGCAATCTTCTGCAAACTTCACCTCTTGGTTTAATAATTCCGCCAATGTTCCTAAAGCGTGTTTCAGCGAATGCTTATAATAATCTACCGTACCATCTTCTTTCAACTTTTTTAATGGCCTGCCTAAGTGGCTCATAAGCACTACAGAACCGCCATCGGCAAGCACTTTTTTTATAGTTGGCAAAGCAGCTTTTATGCGTGTGGCATCGGTTACGGCAAAAGTTTTTTTATCGAGTGGCACATTAAAATCTACTCTTATTAAAGCGCGTTTGCCATTAAAGTTTATACTGTCTATAGTAAGCATTCTGTAAAATTTTGGCGGCAAAAATATCTTTCTTAATGAAATAGGAAACGATAGAATTATTTCCCAAAAAAGGAGTTGGCAACAGTTAAAAACCAAATTCGCTAATCACAGGCGCTAATCGTTCTCTCACTTCAACTTCTGTATAGCCATACTGCGCCAAAGAATAACTGTGTGCCGATTTATAGGATCGCCTTTTATTAGTTTCTGTATGCAATTTCGCCCGTAATTCATCTGAGAAAGTCCAGCCAAAATGGCTATAGATTTTCTCTACCTCTTCAACAGGATGTGCAAGCAAATCGCTGTATCTAAGCGCTACTATTCTCTTCGAAGCAAACTGCTGGCGCACCTGTGTGTAATGCATATAAAACTCCATACTCAACTCACACCATTCGCGGTATGTGGCATCGGTTTGCTTTAACCTCGGAGAGTGAAGCGGATACATTACCGAAAACATGCTGGCAGTAGAAGGTACGGCATCTATCGGATTGCGGGCAATAAAAATAAGCCGCGCATCGGGAAAACGCTCCAGCAAACTTTGTATTCTGCCACTGCTATTTACATTCTTTGCCAAGTATATTTTGTTGGAACCCGTGGCATACATAAAGCGCTTCAAACTGCTTTCATAAAAGTCCATAGCCTTTTTGCGCACAGCCACCTGCTCTTTATCCAAACAATGCGTGTTTTTTATTCTATGAAGAAAGGGAAACAACACAAAAATACCACTGCTCTGCATCATTTGTGCAAACAATGCTTCATCCTCTTCTGCCTGCCTGAAACCCATATTATGCACTCCATCCCAACCTTTAAACAAACGCCTTTCTACCACATGCAGCAACTTTTTAACTGGATTCCCAATTGCTGTATCTATGCTGCTAATTGTATTATATAATCGTATAAACGATACCGAACAAAACAATGTGTGAGCGAATTTCATATATGCAAAACGGTTGCCATCAGAGGCTATCAACCGATGTAAAAGCGTGGTTCCGCTGCGAGGATTTGCAATGATAAAAACAGGCTCCTTAATGGTAACCTTCCTATAGTTGCCATAAAAAACCTCATCTATTGCCCTAAAGAATAGATGCAGTAATAAATTAATAAGCCAAAGCACCAAAAAGAAAATGGTAAGCAGCCAAAGCCTGATATTTACCGATTGCAACGTAAGCCAAAGGCAATGCAGCAATACACTGCTGCGTATAAAATAAAAATGGGCCGAACCTACTACCACTTGTTTTGCTTTATAGACGCGAATAAAGACTAATACAGCTTTTATACTTGCTATAAATTGTGAAAGTTTCTACGCTACCGTACTTGACATTCCATAGCACAAGTGTTATTTTCACCATTACTGCACAAGATGAAAAACTACAAATTCAAATCCCTAAAAGTTTTCGCCTCCGATGAATGGTTAGCAAACCGCACACGCGAATACCGTACCGTTTTCGACCGTATGGAAACCTCTTACATAAGTGGCGAACTTTCCTTTTACAATAAACTATTTGATGAGCGCGAATGGGAATGCGTTGTTACCATGAAAGCATTCTTGCACCTTGCCGGAGAAAAGAAAGAACTCTGCAACCAAGAAGAAAAAAAGAGGGTACGCATAGATGAAAATATAGTAAGCATCCATAAAGGTTGGGGCAATACCAACTACGGCCTTTTTTGGACACATGGGGAATACAGCTGGGAAGCATACATAGATGGCGAACTCATTGGTTCACGCAAGTTTTATATAGAAGATGCCGGAAAAGTTACCACTATTGGCAACCCATTTTTTCAATTAGAATCTATTCGGTTCTACACAGGCGATTACAATGCCGTAAACGAAACCGAAAAACGCTACCTAAAAAAAATTAGTCGCAACGGCACCAGATACCTTTACACAGAGCTAAAAATTAAAAACAAACTAAATACCGATTGGAACTGCGAAGTATTCTTCAATTGGTACAATGCCTCCGGTATGCTAAAAGCGCACATTGAGCGCCACCGCAAAATAGAAGCAGGCAAGGAAGGCGAAATATTTACCTTCAACGAAGGCTGGGGAAATGATGTTCCCGGAACTTGGAAAGACGCACAATACCGCATAGAAATAATATTTATGGATACGGTAATTGCCGTAGTACCTCTCGAAACCGGATACGAAGATGAAGAAGGCGATATCCTCATCAACAGCCTGCCACAAGCCTATATTTCTCCCGCATCTTCCGAGCCTTTAGAGCCATCTACCTCGCTCGAAAGCCAAATAGGAAAATTAGATGAACTCGTAGGCCTAGATGAACTAAAAGAAGAAATTAAGAACCACGTTAAATACCTCAACTTCCTAAACTTAAGGCAAGAAAAAGGATTCAGCGAGGTAGAAAACATTTCGCTTCACAGCGTATTTACAGGCAATCCGGGTACCGGAAAAACTACCGTAGTAAAAATGCTTGGGCAAATTTACCGCAGCATGGGATTGCTCAGCAAAGGCCATGTAAAAGAAGTGGGTAGAAGCCAACTAATTGGCGAATACATTGGGCAAACAGCTCCCAAAGTAAAAGCAGTAATAGAAGAAGCCAAAGGCGGCATTCTATTTATAGACGAGGCTTATTCGCTTGCCCGCGAAGCCGATGATGCCAAAGATTTTGGCAGAGAAGCCATAGAAGTATTGGTAAAAGAAATGAGCGATGGCAACCAAGATATTGCCATTATGGTTGCAGGTTATCCGCGCGAAATGGAAAACTTCCTAGACTCCAATCCGGGTTTAAAATCGCGCTTCAATTACTTCTTTCATTTCGATGATTACATTCCCGAAGAACTATTGCAAATAGCCTTGCTTGCAGCGCAGCAGCGTTCTGTTTCTATTACCGAAGATTCACAAAAATTCTTATTCGATGCACTTACCGAAGCATTCCGCAACCGCGATAAAACCTTTGGCAATGCACGTTTTGCACATGCTGTAATAGAAGAGGCAAAAATGAATTTAGGCCTACGCTTAATGCAACGCAGCGATGTACGCGAACTTTCGCAAGAGCAACTTTCGCTCATAGAAATTGCCGACATCAAAAAAGTATTCGATACCAAACGCAAGAAAAAAGCCAACATTAAAGTAAACGAAAAACTCTTGCGCGATGCCATGAAAGAACTAAACGAACTCATAGGCATTAAAAACATTAAAGAAGAAATAAACGAACTCGTAAAACTTGTGCGCTTCTACGAAGAAGAAGGCAAAGATGTACTAAACAGATTTTCGCTACACAGCGTATTTATTGGCAACCCCGGCACCGGAAAAACTACCGTAGCCAGAATAGTAGCAAAAATTTACAAAGCACTCGGCCTGCTCGAAAGAGGCCACACCGTAGAAGTAGATAGACAAGGCTTAGTAGCCGGCTACTTAGGGCAAACAGCCTTAAAAACCGATGAAATAATTAAAGAAGCCAAAGGAGGCGTACTGTTTATTGATGAAGCCTATTCTCTTGGAGAAGCGAATGATTACGGACGCGAAGCCATAGAAACGCTACTCAAACGCATGGAAGACATGCGCGGAGAATTTGCCGTAATTGTTGCCGGATACACAGAACCAATGGAGCGCTTTATTCACTCCAATCCCGGACTTAAATCCCGCTTCGACAAAACTTACACCTTCAACGATTACGAAGTAAACGAACTGTTTGAAATAGCACTTTCCTTATTCAAAAAAGAAAACTTACAACTTCAAGAAAGTTCGCAAACTTATTTAAAACAATACCTCAGCAGTTTATTCCACAACCGCGAAAAACATTTTGGAAATGCCCGCGAAGTACGCAAACTCGTAGAGCGAGCCATCCAAAACCAACACCTGCGTTTAGCAGCACTCTCTAAAGAATATCGCACCAAAGAAGCACTTACCACACTCACCGAAAACGACCTCAAGGAACTAAATGAAGTAGCAACCAAAAAACGTGGTTTAGGCTTTAGGTATTAAAGTAGCATTTTCAAACCATTACCTTTATGTGTTAAATGTGCCAATACGGAAAAACATCTAGTAAAGTAAGTAGCTTATTGCCAGTGTTAAAAGAAGTTGGCACTTAATCAGTGTAATGAAAGAGCGTTTATATTCGTTTACCAATGCACAAACAATTGCTTCTCATCTTATGGTTGGCGTTAAGTTTTTCTGCCTTCAGCCAAAATGCGACAGAAGAAAAACTTATTCAATTCAGCGGTTTGGTAATGACCTCCGATAGCCTGCAAGCCGTACCTTTTACTACCGTTACCATAAAAAACAGAATGCGCGGTGTGAGCGCCAATGCAGAAGGCTTTTTCTCGTTTGCCGCCCACTTAGGCGATACTATCTTTTTTACCAGTGTGGGCTATAAACCTGCCGTGTATATTATTCCAACAAATTTGGATGTAGATAAATATTCGGTAATTCAGTTAATGACCAAAACAGAATACTACTTACGCCCAACCATTATTTACCCTTGGGGAAGCCGCGAAGCATTCCGGCAAGCATTCTTAGACCTTAGAGCACCAAGTGATTTAGAAGAGTTGGCACGCCAAAATACAGAGCGCGAAAAATTAGCCACCGCTGCAAAAGAACTGGAAATAAACGGCAACGAAGCCGCTAGAAGACAACTACAAACAAGGGCCGTAAACTATTCTTATATGGGGCAATTGCCACCGCAGAATATATTCAACCCATTGGCATGGGCAGAATTTATTAAAGCATGGAAACGTGGCGATTTTAAAAAGAAAGATAAGTAAGCTCGCATGATTTTTTCCGATACCATTGTTGCCCCCGCCACGGCTGCCGGCATTGGTGCACTGGCAGTTATTAGAGTTTCGGGAACAGATGCACTTACTATTACATCCGCTGTTTTTAAAGGCAAAGATTTAACCCTTGCGCCTTCGCACACCGTACACTATGGTTTCATTACTACCCAAGATAAAACGGAGCTTATAGATGAAGTAATGGTAGCCGTTTTTAAAGCCCCAAAAAGTTTCACCAGCGAAAACACTACCGAAATAAGTTGCCACGGTTCACCCTTGGTGGTAAATAAAATTGTGGAAGCACTCATTGCTGCCGGTGCCCGCTTAGCCAAACCCGGTGAGTTTAGTTTAAGAGCGTTCATAAATGGCAGAATAAACTTGGCACAGGCAGAAGCCGTAGCCGATATTATTGCCAGCGAAAACGATATGCAGCACAAGGTCGCTTTGCAGCAAATGCGCGGTGGCTTTGCCAACGAACTGCAAATATTGCGCCAGCAACTAATAGACTACACAGCCCTTATTGAATTAGAATTAGATTTTGGAGAAGAAGATGTGGAGTTTGCCAAACGCGAACAACTCATTGCCTTTATAGATAATTTTTCTGCACATATTACCGAACTTATTCACTCCTTCAAAGCAGGAAATGCAATTAAAGAAGGCATTCCCATTGCCATTATCGGAAAACCCAATGCCGGAAAATCTACCCTACTCAATGCTTTACTAAACGAAGAGCGCGCCATAGTGAGCGATATAGCCGGAACCACTCGCGATACCATAGAAGATGTAATGCACTATAAAGGCATTTCTTTTCGATTTATAGATACTGCCGGCATTCGCCAAACAAGCGATACCATAGAAAGTATTGGCGTTGAAAAAGCGCTGCAAAAAGCACGTAATGCCAGCATTGTAATTTATCTATTTGAAATTGCCACTACCACGGCAGCAGAGCTATTACAACAAATAGAAGCCCTAGAAATTAGTAATGCCACCATTATACCCGTTGCCAATAAAATAGATAAAGTAAACTGGAAAGCAACTGCGCCATTTACCTATATTCCCAACATAAAATTTATAGCGGCAGCCACTAAATTTAATATAGAAGATTTAAAAGAGAGTTTACACCAACATGCCGTTGGCAACACTCCATTGGCAAGCGGCAGTGCTGTAGTTACCAATATCCGCCATTACGAAGCACTCATAAAAGCAAATCGGGCACTACAAAAAGCACAAGATGGTTTAATGAATAAACTAAGCGGAGAATTGGTAGCATTCGACCTGCGCGAAGCATTGGAACATTTAGGCAGCATCACGGGAGAGGTAAGTAACGAAGACGTGCTCAGTTCCATCTTTAGCCGCTTCTGTATCGGAAAGTAATTACTCCAAATACGCTATACCTTTTTTACCATTAAACTCTACTACAATTTTTTCTTGCAGTGTAGTAGAAAGCGATAAGCCCACAAAGTCTGAGGCAACCGGAAAGCGCTTGTGTTGGCGCTCTACCAATACTGCTGTTTTTATTTTTTTAGGCTGCATAGCTGTAAATACGGCAAGTGCATAAAACAGGGTTCTGCCCGTATTGCCAACATCATCGGCAACTATGAGTGTTTTATTTTTAAGTTTCTCGCCTTGTGCAAAAGAAGTTTTTACGGCCTGCACATCCGGCTGTTCCTTATCTATTGCGAGTGAATGCAACACTACCGTTTGCCCTTGAATTTTTTCAATCTCCGACTTTAATAAACGCGCAAACTCATAGCCATTTGGTTCAATGCCTACCAACACTAGCTCTTTGTCCTCATAGCAATCTTCTACAATTTCGTAAGCCATGCGCCTTACTTTTTGCGCTATGGCTTCGCTATCCAATATCTGAGTTCTTTTTGCAGTCATTGCAGTTTATTTATGGAAACTTAGGAAACTTCTTCCAATCCGGTTTGCGCTTTTCTATGAAGGCATTTTTTCCTTCTTTGGCTTCTTCACTTAAATAGTACAGCAAGGTTGCATTCCCTGCTAATTCTTGCACACCTGCCTGTCCATCTAATTCTGCATTGAAAGAAGATTTGAGCATGCGAATAGAAAGCGGAGATTTTTCTTGAATTTTTTTACACCATTCTACGGTTACATCTTCCAACATTTCGAGCGGCACCACTTTGTTTACCAAGCCCATTTGCAATGCATCTTGAGCATTGTATTGGTCGCATAAAAACCATATTTCGCGGGCTTTTTTCTGCCCCACCACACGTGCCAAATAGCTGGCTCCAAAACCACCATCGAAACTGCCCACTTTAGGTCCTGTTTGTCCAAAAACTGCATTCTCAGAGGCAATAGAAAGGTCGCACACCACATGCAATACATGGCCGCCACCAATGGCAAAACCGTTTACCATTGCAATAACTGCTTTAGGTATAGAACGTATTTGTTTTTGTAAATCCAACACATTTAGGCGAGGCACTAAATCGGAACCCACATAACCTCCATGACCGCGTACATTTTGGTCGCCACCGCTACAAAAAGCCTTCTCGCCTTCCCCGGTAAACACAATTACTTCAATGCTCATATCATCGCGGCATATATTCATGGCATCTATCATTTCTTTTACGGTAAGTGGCGTAAAAGCATTGTAATAGCGCGGACGATTGATGGTTATTTTAGCAATACCTTCAAAAAACTCAAACTTAATTTCTTGGTATTCCTTAATTACTTTCCAATTGCGGCTCATACATTGTTGTTTTGTTGTTTTAAAAAAGAAAAATACTGCTTGTAAATTGCAGCACTAACTATGTTATTTGTTTTAATTTCCAGAATAGCTGCTTTCTTTTTGGGTTGAAAAAATTCCGGCAGCGTTTCATTCAATTGCTGCTGCGAGTGGCAAATGTAATAGTGTAAACCAAACATTGCAGCCAAATGTTGTGCAGAAAGTTGGTGTTGGGTTTCAAAATAATCTTCGAAATCTTTTACAGAATCGGGTCCTTCTAACAATCTAAAGATATTGCCACCGCCATTATTTATTACAATAATGCGTAACTGCTGCGAAAGGTAATTGTTCCAAAGAGCATTGCTATCGTAGAAAAAACTAACATCGCCCAATATGGCAACGGTTAGTTTCTTAGTTACCACTGCAGCGCCAACTGCCGTACTCAGGCAGCCGTCTATGCCGCTGGTTCCTCTATTGGCATTCACCTTTGTATTGTGCGGCAAATTAAAAAACTGGGCGTAGCGCACCGGAGTAGAATTGCCTAATTGCAAATGAGTGCCGGCAGGCAGGTTTGCAAAAATTGCCTCGTATGCCTTTAAATCGCTAAACTGTGTATTATCTAAAAACTCCTTGGTAAGTAGCATGGTGCGCGAACGCAATCTATCCCACCGTTCTTTAAACACCGCATCGGCCTGAAAAGAATACGGCACCATGTTTAGCAATGTTTCGTAAGAAACATAGAACGATATACTTTTCTCGCCTAAAAAAAACTGATCCCAACTTTCGCAGGGAGGTGAAATATGATAGTGCCTCTGGGGCTTATTTCTTCTCAAAAATTGCTTGAGTTTTTTTGAAAGAATTTGCCTGCCAAGCGTAATTACCAAATCCGGTGCAAAATACTTTTCTTGATCGGGCGCAATTTGAGCCAGCATGCCATCTATGTTCCATACTGCTTTTTGATGTGCAAGAATATTGCTTGCATGTTCAGAAATAAACACCACATTTTGCTGCTTGGTAATATCTTTTAAACGCAGTAATTCCTTGGCTGTGAAATACTCGTAGCCCGAAATTATCATAATGCGTTTAGCCGTATCCCACTCGTACAGAATAGGCTCCTGGGGAGTAGAAAAAAGGCAAAAATCTACCGTTGTCTCCACCTCCTTCAATTCATAATATGGTACTTCTTCTCCGGCTATATCGTATAGCGGCTCCGGAATATGCACATTCCAATGCGAAGGATAGGCAGAATACTTATTTCTATAATCGAAACAAGTATCCATAAAGGCAGATTGCTGCAACAACTCATCTACATCCTTTACCGGCTCGAAATGAAGCGACATTTCGATATAGTTTCTAAAAATTTCGTGTTGAAAAATTGTTTGGTTGTCGCCAATATCAAAATACTCATTGGGTCTATCGGCAGTAATGGCAATAATGGGCAGTACTTGGTAATATGCTTCGCAAATGGCGGGTGCTAAGTTTAGCACAGCCGTTCCCGATGTGCAAATTACAACTACGGGTTTTCGCAGTTGCTGTGCAATTCCCAATGCGAAATACCCGGCAGATCGCTCATCGGCAATGACATATTTTTTAATAGAAGTATAACTATTAAGCGCAATTACAAATGGTGCAGATCGCGAACCCGGACACACTACCACATGCTGCACACCGCGCTTGTATAAATAATCTATAATAAGCTGAACATGGAGGTGTGAGGTCATGCTACTATTGAGATGTAGTAATACAAAATGCTTACTTTCTAGTCTGCTATTTTAAGTAAGCCGAATACATCCAAACCAATTTTTCTTGCTCGCGAATGTAGTCGCTCATCATGGCGTTGGTGCCCTCATCGTTAGCTTCGGCAGAAAGTTCTAGAATTTCGCGCTCCAACTGAAGCAGCAATTCAAAGCCATTTAAGACACTCTTTACTGCCGGCTTACCTTCGGTAACATTAGTAGCTTCTTTAACTTTAGCGTGTTTTAAAAACTCTGAAAAAGAATGATAAGGTGTGTGCCCCAACGTAAGTACACGCTCAGCAATTTCATCAATTTTAAGGAGTGCATCGGTATAGAGTTCTTCAAACTTTAAGTGTAGTTCAAAGAATTTTTCGCCCGTAATATTCCAGTGAAACCCACGTGCGTTTATATAAAACAATTGGTAGTTTGCTAAGAGCAGATTAAGTTTTTCAGCTAATTTCTTTGCTTTATCGGCATCTAAGCCAATTTGATTCTTCTTTCCCATGTTTTAAGAATTTCTTCGTCAATATTAGGCTTATTAAAGAATAAACAAAATACAAGAAGTGTTATTAAAGCAGCCAAATAAAATACCATTTTAGCAGCGTGAAGCAATTAAACATAGCAACGGTAACTATTACCGGAATTTCGGCAGAAGGATTTGGCATTGGCAAATTAGAAAACGGCAAAGTAATATTTGTGCCTTATACCGCTCCTGGCGATACGGTGCGCGCACAAATAACTAAAAGCAAAAAATCGTTTTGCGAAGGTGCTTTGGTAGAAATTATACAGCCGGCAAGCATTCGGCAACAAGCTGAGTGCGGCCATTTTGGGCTGTGTGGCGGTTGTAAACTGCAACATATTCCATATACGGAGCAACTGCGTATAAAAACTCAAACCGTATGCGATGCTTTAGAGCGTATTGGCAAAATCTCTACTGCCGGCATACATCCCATTATAGGTTGCAATAACACTTTCGACTATCGCAATAAATTGGAATTTACATTTACCAATAGAAAGTGGCTTACCAACGATGAAATTGCCAGTGGACAAGAGTTTGAACGCAGGGCTGTTGGCTTTCACGTTCCGGGTAGTTTTTCGGGCGTACTCGATATAAATAACTGTTCGCTCATGGAAGCGAGTAATCCTATTCGCTTAGGCATTAAAGAATTTGCGCTCCGCCACAATTACTCTTTCTTTAACATAAAAGAGAAAACAGGCTTACTGCGCAACTTACTTATACGCAAAACCAATACCGGTGAACTATTGGTGCTCATCAGTTTCTTTGAGAACGATGAAAAAAAAATACAACAGTTGATGCAGTTTACGGAAACTACTTTTCCGCAAATTACTTCGCTGCAATATGTGATAAATCCAAAGGCAAACGATACTATCTATGATTTAGAGCCTGTAGTTGTAAAAGGAAATGCCCACATAATAGAAATGTTGGGTACTTACAAATTTAGAATAGCTCCCAAGTCGTTCTTCCAAACCAATTCTACTCAGGCAAAGAAACTGTACGATGTAACCAAAGAATTTGCAGAACTAGGTGGAGAAGAAAATGTATTTGATTTATACACTGGCGTGGGCAGCATTGCAATTTATGTAAGCGATGCCTGCAAGCAAGTGGTGGGGATAGAACAAATAGATGCTGCCATTGAAGATGCCAAGCAAAATGCCACCATAAACAATGTAAAGAACACGCACTTCTACTGTGGCGATGTACGTCTTTTACTCAACGAAAGTTTATTGCAGCAACATGGCAAACCCGATGTAATTATTACCGATCCACCCAGAGCCGGCATGCACGATGATGTGGTAAAAACATTATTGCAAGCTGCAGTACCTAAATTGGTGTATGTAAGTTGCAATCCCGCCACACAAGCAAGAGACTTACAATTGTTGAGCGAAAAATATACTATCGAAAAAATTCAGCCCGTAGATATGTTTCCGCAAACTATGCACATAGAAAATGTGGCTCAGCTAAAGCTAAAGTAGTGGCTTCTATTAAAAACTATTACGCAACAAACAGCCATTAAAAACGAGCACTATTTTCTTGAAAAAATTTTTCGAACGAAGTAAAAGAAAACTGTTTTAGCAGCGCTTCTACCCTATCTAAATATCCCGAAACATTATAGTATGAAATAAAGCGGTTAAATAACGGTGCTGCAATACGCGGTGTGTGCTTGTAAGTTTCCCATGGATGAAAATAGAAGTTTAGAGTTCGCTTTGTTGCTGTACTCTTTAGCAAGAATTTAAGTATAGGCATAGGCAACAAACGCCCATATACACCGCCTGTGCAGGGCACTTTTATGCCTCCGGCACTATATACCGTAAATGGAATCTCCAATAACTTTGCAGTGGGATTGTGTGTACCAATATTCTCGGCATGTATTCTGTAAATTCCCGTAGGTGCATTGCTTACACCATACATGGTAGTGCGCATAGGAAACACGGAACTATCGTATTCAAAGCCTTCTTCTTCTAATATCGCCAGCATCCATGCCGTGGAGTAATCTAGCGAACAATAGGGCGCTCTAAATCCTTTTACTTGTTTCCCTGTTATGTCTTCTAAGATATGGTTGGTAGCTACAATTTCAGTCTTAAAAGCAGCAGGCGTAAGTTCCCACAATGGCGTATGGCTATATCCGTGCGATGCAATTTCGTGTCCCGCAGCGGCAATTTGCTTAATAAGAGCCGGATGCTCTCTGGCAACGCTTCCCAATACAAAAAATGTTGCTTGCACCTCATTTCTTTCAAATAGATTCAAAATGGCTGCGGTGCTATTTTCTATCTGGCTTATTGGCTTTCCGGCAGGTAGGTGATGCCGTAAGAAAGCACTGGTGTGCCAATCTTCAAGATCAATGGAAAGCAAGTGTTTGCTATGCTTCATAACTCTCCACAAAACTAATGTAATTCCATTGCAAGCTATGTAAAATCAACAACGGCTTCTTAATCTCTATCGTGCAAAAACTTTCCTTGCAAGATATTGCAATAAGTAAACAGCAGGTTATCTATATCTAAATCAAACAACTCTTCGGGGCGCCCAACTTGATGAACAGCATATACATAATCCCCATTTGCCGGAAGCGCCTGTGCCGCGTAAAAGTTATTGCCAATGTATAATGCAGAATCTGCCACCGATGCGTGTTTTTCTTTATAGTATTTGAATAATGAAGCATACTTGCCATTGCTTGTATTTTCAGCAAGTGTTTTTTTGGTTATGAGCGAACGGCTATAACCAAAATATCGCTTAGTGTGTATTACTTGATGTGCAGAATCTTTTAATGAAGCTATATCTACCAATGTTCCAAACGAAGAAACCGCTACAAATGGATCGAATGGATCTACTACATACTCACGCCCTCCAATAGTAATTACAGGAAATATATGCCCTCCTTCTTTTCTTTCTACACGTACCGGAATTTGAAGCAAAGAATCCACCATAATTTTAAACAATGCTGAGCGCTGACCGCAGTAAAGTGCTACCCGATTGCTGTTTGCCAATGCGTATATACTTTTATAGTTAGCTGGTGTAATTGCCAATGAATTTACCCTTTGCACATCTTCGAACTCTGTACTAAGAATATAGCTGCTGCTTGCGTAAATGAAATCTGCAATTACTAATGCCTTTTTATATTGCTTTGCCGCTGAAGACAATACCTGAGTATCTATTCTCTGAAACTTTTTTTCTAGTACATCAACGGCATCTTCATACGCTAAATAAGATGTATTTTCAAAAAGTGTATCTAATGGATTTTTTGCATGAAACTCAGATAACACAAAGCGAAAACCATGCAATGGAATTGGCTGTAGTTGTTCGTTTACACTCAATAATTCCTTTATTTCAGATACATGTATGGAAGTAAGCCTCTTCTCCTTATTACAAGCAGCCAACAGCACTGCCAACAATCCTAATATGTAATATTTCATCTTTTCTACTTAACTGCATGTTTGAACTATTAAATAGTATTCATAGCCACACAAAAACATTGCTAAAATAGTATTCAACTATGTAACTATGTGGTTAAATTTTTTTTGATGTCCCCTATTGGTAAAACAATTTGTTATCGAACCAACAACACACTGCCCTTTCTCTTCTCAGTTTGCCCATCTACAAAAGTGATGGATGTTTCGTAAACATAATTTTCGGAAGGTGAAAGTTCACCATTGAAGTAGCCATCCCACCCTTGGTGGTAGTCGTTGCTTTCAAATACTTTTTCACCCCATCGGTTGAAAATTTTCAGGCTGAATTGCAACACCGAAAGGTCATCTGTGAAAATGCCAAACACATCATTGCTGCCATCACCATTGGGCGAAAACAAATTGGGGATGTAAAGCTGCTTATCCAGCAACACAAAAATACGCACTTCACCTGCGGCAGTGCAGCCGGTGGCATCGGTTACCAACAATTCATAATCGATGTTTTCTATGGTAGATGCAACAGGCGATTCGCAGTTGGCGCAATTCAAATTTTTCGTTGGTGTCCATTCAAAACTGTAGGCACCAACACCGCCAACCACTTTGTTGCGAATCAACACCGCATGCCCCAGGCGCACGGTGGTGTCTTGCAACATGCTGATGATGATTTCATCGGGTTGCAAAATACCGGTGGCATCGGTGGCGGTGCAACCGTTAATATCAGAAACTGTTACCGAATAATTTCCTGCTGCAAGATTGCTGCCGCTACTGCCAAAAACACTTGCGCTGTTCCATTGATAGCTGTTGCCGCCATTGCCTCCGCCCACCGTAGTGTTGAGCGTTCCATCGTTCGATAAATAGCAACTCAAATCGGTGTGGGTGATGCTCACCGTCAAAAGGTTTGGATCGGGCAAATTCAAAGCAAGCGAGTCGCGGCAACCGTTGGCATCAACCACCGTTACCTGATAAAATCCTTGCGGAATGTTTTGTGCGTTTGTGCTGTTCAAGGTGCTATCGAAATTCCATTGATAGTTGTAAGCCGCAACACCACCGCTGGCGCTCACCAAAATAGAGCCGTTGCTTTCGCCAAAGCAGCTCGGTTGAGTGGAATCGGATAATACAATCTGCAACAGCGTAGGCTGAGTGATATTTGCTGTAGCAGTTGCGGTGCAGCCGATATAATCGGTAACGGTAACTGCAATGTTGCCTGCCGGAAGATTTTGCACCACCGAAGTTTGTTGAGGAGGTGTGCTGCTCCAGTTGTAAGTGTAACCCGGAATGCTTCCCTGCGCCACCACTTCTGCGCTGCCTTGCGGATTTTCAAAGCACAACAGATTCACCACATTCTGAATAGTTGCTGTAAGCAATGAAGGCTCTTCAATCAAAACTGTGTCAGACAAAGCGCAGCCATTTGCATCGGTGATACCTGCAATGTAAGTACCCGCAACCACATTAGAAAGCGCAACTGTTTGTTGCGCGGGATTGCTGTTCCAAACAATGGTATATGGTGTTGTGCCGCCCGCAATTTGCAGGGTTGAACTGCCATCGCTTCTACCAAAACAACTCACACTATCGTTTTGAATTTCTGCGCTTGTGAGTAAAGTCGGCTCAGTAATCGTTGCATCAGAAGTGTCGGCACATCCATTTACATCAGTTACGGTTAATGAATAATTATTGGGCGAAAGACTGGTGATGGCACTTGAGTTTGCGCTGTTACTCCATATATAAGTAAATGGCTGTGTACCACTGTTCACATTCGCAGCTATGCTTCCATTATCAAAACCATTACACGAAACATTGGTTGGCGTTAACGCAATTAAAGGTAAAGGATTCACTGTAACTATCATGCTATCCGCAGCCATGCAATTGTTGGCATCGGTAACTGTAACATTAAACTGTGTGGTAACAAGTGGTGATACAATTTGCGATGCACCGGCAAATCCATTACTCCATAAATAACTTCCTCCTCCTATTGCATTTAATTGTACAGACTGATTCAAGCAAATGGCTGTGTCGTTTCCGGCAAAAGGAATTGGCAAAGCAAACACTTCAGTTTGCTGCGTGTCGCTGGCAGAGCAGCCTGCACCATCGGTAAATGCATACACAATTTCATGCACTCCAACACCTGCGCTATTCATGCTGAAATCACCACCCGAAATTCCCGCACCCGAAAACAAACCGCCTGCCGGAGTTCCCTGCAGCGCAACACTTCCTGCATAATTACAATAGCTAGCATTCAAGCCTGTGAACGAAACCACCGGAAGTGCATTCACCTGAACAGTTTGTGTGTCGGCATTGGTGCAATTATTGGCATTGGTGAAAGTGTAGATAATGTTGTGTGAGCCTACACCCGCAACATTCGCTGAAAAATTATTCCCTGCAATTCCTGCGCCTGTAAAAGTTCCGCCAACAGGATTTTCAGTTAAAGCAATTGTTGCAGCATCTACGCAATATGCAGGAGCCAAGCCGCTGAAATTGGTTGGTGTTAGCGGATGAACAATGGTGCTTTCTGTGGTATCCCATGCGCAATTATTGGCATCGGTGAAACTGTAAGCAATGGTGTGATTACCCGCGCCAGCAACTGCCGGAACAAAATCATTTCCTGAAATTCCAGTGCCGCTCAAAGTGCCGCCAACGGGTGTGAGCAACAACGTTTGTGCAGCATAGTTCACGCAATACTCAGGCTGAAGATTGGCTATGGTGAGGAAAGTTCTCGGGTGGATGGTTGCAATTAAAGTATCACTTGTGGTGCAGTTGATGCGGTTGGTGGTGAGCACAAGCGGTTGCTGAATATCAGCAGTCGTAAAATTATTTGCGCTGAAAGTAGTGAAGCCCGAAGCTGCATCTGCAACACCTATTGCAGGATTCCATGAATACTGATGGCCCGCTACATCTACCACACCAATTGGTATTACGCCACCTGAACAAAATGCGCTGTCATTCCCGGCATTGAGGTAAGAAATGTTATTAGTGAAAATTTCTGCTGCACTGCAAACACAAGGATTGGCGTTGGTTTCAATCAAGGCAATTAGGTTGCAACCATTGCCTGCATTCACATTAAATGAGGTATTGAAGTTGTATGCAGCAGCCGAGGTAATTTCATCTAAAACAGTATCGGTGTGCAGTAACACATCTGCTCCCGAAAACACATTGTTGCCATCGGCATCGCGATAGTATTTCACCACCAAACCTTTTCCTTGCGTAATGGTTTCTCCAAAGTTGTAAAGACTGCCGTTCACTTCCAATCGCTCGGCATTGCTTCCCGCAGTATAAGCCACAGCATTCAACGTAGTGAATTCCAAACTCGCTTTGTACACATAAATTGGAAGCGTGGTGTCGCCAGTTCTCACCTTGATGCCGCAGCTTTGACTATTTTGAATGCACAGTAAATTTTTAGCACTCACAGTAAAAGCATCAATGGTTTCTATACCGCAAACCAAGCTATCTGCCACCACATCAAACTGCACCGAAAATTTAATACTGTCACCGGCAACAATTCCATCAGGCAGTTGCCAGGCAATGTGCTGTAGATTATTCAACACATATTGACTGAACGAAGCCACAGGCGGAGTGTTGTGAATGCCAGAAAAACTTCCGCTTACATAAGTGGCATAGCGAGGCAACACAACCACTACCGAATCTAAATTTGTGGTAGCAAGCGGCCCGTTGTTTTTAACCGTTACGGTAATGGGTGTTGAACTTACGCATGGCGAAATATAGGTGCTGTTCAAATGCACTTCTGCATCATAAGGCTTATCGGCACCAGTTACAGCTAATTGCGATGAAAGCGAAATTTCCTGCCCGGTGTAAAGCCCACATGCGCTTCTGCCATTAAAATTAAAACCTATCAAACTTCCCGAAGTGTAGTCGCAATCAGTGCGTACGCTAAAGCGCACTTTCACATTGTTTAAAGTGGTTTGCAAAATGCCTTTCAAACCATCGGTTCCAAGGGTTGCACTGATGGCTGATAAATCCCACTCATAAGAAGTTCCTGAAATGAAAGTGGGGTTTGGGATGCTGATATATGGTGCACCCGGAGGATAACTCAACTGCGAACTTCCCGGAGTGATGATGACTCCCGGTGGAAGAATTACGCGCAACTTTAAATCGTAAGCAGTGCCCAATTGAATATTTACACCTTCTACAATATAGGTAGCTGTGTCGCACAAATCCACCGTGCCTGAAGGGCTGGTGATGTTAGCAATGAGGGTAGGAATTTGTGGCGAAAGCGTTAGCCTGATGCGGTCAGTATTGCATGGATAGTTGGCAAGGTCTGTTGGATAATTGCCGCAATTCCAACCTGCATGAACAATCACCGAATCGGGCGCGCAGGAAGTGTAGCTTGCGGTGATGCGCAAGTTTCGAATGCCGCTTCCTACCACTTGACCCAACTGATAAATTCCGCCCGCAGTTGGGTTCACCACGGTATTGTTTGTTACATCAAAAACCTCCACCACTACAACACCCGAAATTTGCGGAGCAGCCACAAAAACATTTTCGGCAGCAAAAGCTGTAGTGTTGGAAATAGAAACTTCCCAACTTGCTGTGGCATCCTGCGCCAGTACCGATGGTAGTTGCGATTGCAAAAACAAATCGGGACCCTGATAGGTGATGAAATCCAAATCGCCACGCGAACTCACATTGGCAGTGTTGGTGCCTATCAAGTTTGCACTCTCGCCAAAAAACCAGTCATACACTACGTTTGATGCCACATTCTGCACCACCCTGCAAGTGGGTTGCAGCGTTACTTCCAGCGTTCCGTAAAAACCATCATCGCTTTCCTGAAAAGCTCCACCAAAGCGCGAAAAATATTGCTCCACCGCAAACTCTAAAGTGTCGGGAGAATTATTGGAAGGTGTTAAAGGTTGCCATGCAGAAGTGTTGGTTACTTGTGAACCCGCGGTGCGGACGTGATTAAACCTTGCCGAAACAAAAGTGTAGCCGGTTGGTGGAACTACGCGCAACATTTGCGGATGTGCCCAATAGCGATATTCAAAAGGAAACATATTGCCCCCAGCATATTGCTGACAGCAAGGACCCACACTGAGGTAATAGTTGTTGGTGAGCGTAACGGTGTTGCAGGTGTTCACCACAAAACTGTTGGGTCCCCAGTTGGTGTAGTAGTAACCCACAATCGAAAACGCTCCATCATAATTATTACAGAAAAATTTGTTGGCAGGCAGTGTTGGGTTGGCAATGTCGCTGGCAAAAAATTCATTGGTAACCCTGCATAAAAGAACAGCACCGCCTGTATTTTGTGTTACTCTATAACGCGGACGAAAATCCACCACATCGCTTGTTTGAAAAGTAAAGCCCGCAGGCACGCAACCCGAAGCAATCAAACCTGCTGCGCTTAGGTTGTAACGGAAAGTTCGGGTGTTTCCTGCATTGGTAACAGTGGGTGTTGGTGATGCGCAGGTGTAGGTTATTCCCCCACGGGTGATGATGAGTTCACCATCTATAAAGGTGAGGTAATTGTTGCCATTGGTGATTGCCGATTGTGCAAAAAGATATTGATAACTGCCATTCACCGTTCCGCTGAAATGTGCAGACACGGTATCGCCAAACATTGCCCTGTCTGTGCGAATCAAATTCAAACTCACCACTCCCGCTTCAGGCACACCATCGTTGTTATCATCGCGCAATCCATAGTTCGTTCTTCCAATATTAAAACCCGAAACATTCATGCCCGCGCAGGTGGTAGGGCACACCACTGTTATTGGATGATTGATACAAGCAACCCTATGGTTACATGCGCAATTCGGGTCGCTGATGAAAAAACTTTCCACGCGAATGGTTCCCACACCACCGGTGTTTCCGCAGCTTGCGCAGTTGGCAGTTAAATCAAATCGCAAATCGCCATTGGTGCGGTTGAAAGGCGGATTGCCATTAAAGGTAATGGTGATGGTGTTGCCCGCTGTAGTAACACTTGCAGGGTTCCACACATCTACTCCATTGGCATGAACAATGCGCGCATTGCCCGCATAGCTCAAACAGTTGGGTAATGTTACCACATAGCGCCATTGGCGGCTTGACAGATTCACATAACCATTATTATCATTTACAAAAGCAAAACTAAAGGTGCGGGTTTGCCCGTTGGCGATAGTTGCCGGAGAATTATTATCTGTAAAGTCGGAATAGAGTTGATCATAAGAGCGCGCATAAGTACGCGGTATGATGTAGTTGTTTTGACAAATGTTGCTGTAGCTTCCTTGATAACTCCATCCTGCACTTGTTCCGGCACCAACTCCCGTGCCTGCGCAATCATCCTGACAGCACGAAAATGAATTCCACAATACAATGATTGAATCACCCGCATTGATGGGTGGTAAGCTGATGGTAACATTCCCCGTGCGCATTCCGGCAAGGCAGGCATAATTTCCACTTAAGCCATTTACTGTTGGCGTGAATGCTTGCGGTGCGCCATTGTTGATGCGATAGGTGAAACTGCTGATGTCCATTGCAGTTTGCATACCTGCCGCAAATGTTGTTCCGGTGGAATTAAACACATTGATAGAAACATTGGTTGCCTGCCCAAGCCCTGTGTTGCGGATGGCAAGTTTTTGCAGGTTGGCAGTGCCCATGCCATAACACGCACTTTGCGATGGGGTGTGGGCTACAACAAGATTGGGTGTAAGGTTTGGAAACACCACATTGGCACTTGAATTAGAGGATTGACAAACCTGATTATTGCACCCCCAGCCCGCTGTGAATGCAGATGAAACTGCCACGCAATTAGTTACGGTTACATTCTCACAAATCACTATGTTTTCGCCCGATTCAAACAAAGCATTTCCATTGCCAATGGTAGTAAAATCTGCAGTACCCAATGTTACAATCTCGGTGTTGCCCTGTGTAACTCTTGTACCGCGATTGATGCTATTGATTTGAATACCGTTATCATGTTGGTCGGTAAAAACAAACTGCGAAAGTGCGCCAAGTCCGCCATTGGTGATGGTGATGCAGCGCGTATAAGTATCACCCACATTACCCGAGTAAGATTGATTGGTAACAGTGGTGATAGAAACATTCGGTTGCTTGATAAGATAGGTAAATGAAGTGTCGCTATCAAAAGTATTAAAACCATTAGCAGTGTAATTTACCCTTGCAATGTTTCGCGCGGGCAGGCCTGCTGCCATATAAGCCATCACATCGCAGCCGGCACCTGCCGAAAAAGTAATGGTGCGATTGGTGAGTGTGGCAATATCGGTGATGGCAAAAACCGGATTGCTTAAATCTGAAATATTTTGCTCGGTGGCACCGGTTATTGTTCCCGCAACATAAATTAAACCGCTGGGCATATTTACTGCCACCGAAACATTGGTAAGTAAATTGGGCGAAGGGTTGTAAAGTTGAAGTGTAAAGGTTTGCTGCTCTCCGCACACCGTCATTTCTGTTGGCACACTTGAGGTTATTACAAGCCTATTGCCTTGGGCAAACACCTGACCACACATTAGCATCCAAAAAAATATCAGAGAATAAAACTGTTGCATCCTTATCTGCTTATTAACTGCCGAATGTAAGCTATTGGCGGCAGCATAGAAAAGACCGCCTGAAACTAATTAGAGATGCCTCTCATTTAGTTTGCAACCAAAGAGCAGTGTGTTCCCAAATTCTACAAGCACATAAGCAAAGAAGGCATTGAGTTGATGCTTAAAGAAAATATTCGGGTGAATGATGAAGACGAATCCAAAAAAGAGGGCACTACCGACACAGCACATCAAAAACAAAACTCCGTAAAGACTCCAACAGGCGAAAACCCAAAATCAGCCATCTTAAACAAGACCATCGATTATCCCGAAACTACTACAGAGGCATCTTTGAAGACAATATCAACGTAATACTTGCAGCAGCCACCATAAACTTCAAACAAATAATGAACAAATGGAAGAAAATTCAACCGCTTCAAAAGCAATAGAACTGCTGGAGATAAGCTATATCTAAATCCTTTTTATCTGGGCGATACGAAAGTGCTAAGCTATAACCAAACCGCCTATTGGCAATAGGCATTGGCTGTGCCCTATAAAAATTGGGCAGTCTCATTTTACTCAATGCCACTGTGCCATAAGCCGCACGAAAAGTATCGGCAATTTGCTGCGTATAGCTAACTACATTTTCTATTCGAGCAAGGCCATCTTGCTGCATTAAAAGCGGTATGGATATTAACTCTCTGGAATTTCCAAAAACATGTTTCGATCTAAAAATACGCACTGCACTCTTGCTATTACAACATGCTTCATAATTCAACAATAAATCGTTTAGGCTATCGGCAACCACAAATGGATCGTAAGGATCTATCAAATACCACTCGCCATCAATAGCGGTTAATGGAAACGTATGCACTCCGGGTTTACTCACCATTTGCGTATGTAATTTCAACCAATGCCGTACACAGTCTGCATAAAATTGTGCCCTGCCTTCACAATACACAGCTTTATGGTTGTAAACTCCCAAATTATAGCGCTCTTCTATTGAAAGTTTATTCCAATTTGCATCGCTCAACGAATCGTTGTTGATGCCTAAACTATCGCCCAAAAAACGATAACTAAATGCGGCATATACAAAATCTGCCACCAATAATGCTTTGCTATATTGCTTTGAAGTTTCAGGAATTGGAAACAAATCTACTTGTGCAAAATGCTGTTGAATAAGGTTCTCCGCTTCCGAAAAACTATATGGCAAATTACGAAACAAAGTATCGGGCATAATAGTTGGAATAGGGAATGTAGTAAACACAGTTGTATCTGATGCCCGATGTGCAGGCTGCAATAATGTATGCAAATGCATCATAGAAAGAGAAGTATGGCTATGCGTTTTATCGCGATAGCAGCCAACTGCAATAAGCATAACAACAATAACCGCAAGAGGAGAAAAGCACTTCATTATGTATTATCTTTTTGCAGCCAATAATTGCCAATTGCCAAGGCATCTAATCCGGTAGAAAGGAAAGTTTTTACGGCCTGCTCTGGTGTACACACAATAGGTTCTTCCTTATCATTAAAAGAAGTATTGAGAAGTGCAGGAATACCTGTTTGCTTTTCAAACTCACTGATTAAGCGATGGTATAAATAGTTGGCTTCGGGAGTTACCAATTGAGGCCTAGTGGTTCCATCTGTATGTATGGCTTCGGGAATAAGTTGTTGCGCTTCGGCTGTGGTAGAAAACGCAATGGTCATAAAAGGAGCATGTTGCGCATGTATGAGTAAGCGGTCTTTAGCATCGCACAAAATAGAAGCAGCAAAGGGTCGCCATGCCTCTCGATTCTTTACCTGTAAATTTACTTTATTGCTCATACCTTCTATTGCCGGATGAGCCAAAATAGAACGGTTTCCCAATGCACGTGCACCTGCTTCCATTGCACCTTGAAACCAGCCAATTATTCTGCCTTGTGCCAATGCACTTGCCGCAGTTTTTTCAATGCAAGGCTCTAAGCTAAATGGCATGGTGGTTTGTCGCAATGCTTGTTCAATTTCTTTATCGGAAAAAGAGGGGCCGTAATATGCATGCTGCATGCTTAAACGGTGATTAATACCCATAGCCTTTGCATGCAGCATTGCTGCACCTAGTGCAGTGCCATCATCGCTAGAAACCGGAGGCACAAAAACATTTTTAACTGCCGGGTGTGCAGCTAATATGCCATTCATTTTACAGTTAAGTGCCACTCCGCCTGCCAAGCATATATTTCCATTAAAATTGGGCAGTTTAGTTACTCTTTTAAGCAATCCTAGCATTGCCGATTCTATTAAACTTTGGGCTGCATAGGCTACATTATAGTGATATGGCAACAGTGCCGAATTAGCTGCTCGCGCTTTACCCAACAAAGCCTCTAATTTAGTGCTATAAACACTTCCTGTGGTATGTTTTCCCGCAAAGCTAAAGCGTGGATTATAGCTATATGCACCATCTGTATCTATAGAAAGCATTTGCTGTAACTTAAACATGGTATCGGCATCGTATTTACCATAGGCAGCAAGTGCCATTGTTTTGCCTTCATGGCTATTGGGTGTAAAGCCAAGCCATTCAGTAATACTTTGATAAAACCATCCCAGCGAATGTGGAATTTGCATTGTTTCTACTTGTGTAATTTCTTCACCCTGTGCCGAAAAAATTGTAGTACACTTATCTTCTCCGCTGCCATCTACTACAATAATATGTGCCTGCTCCATACCCGAAGCAAAATACGCGCTGGCAGCATGGGCTAAATGATGCCGATAAAAATAAACTGGTGGCACTTTTACATTTGCATCAATAGCTTTACACATCTTACCCAATGCACTTCTTACAGCAGCAGGTCTGTATTTTGCAAGTTGCTCCAATGCATTTTTAAAAGCACCTTTATCGCTGTTGAACGAAGCATATTGCAAAGCAGTTTTAGCCACAAAAAATGGCATATAAAATTGGTAGCGAGGTGCGTACCAACCAAAGGCAATAGCATCTATTTGCTCCAACGAAATTTTTGCTTGCTGCAAACACCATGCTGCTGCCCCAACAGGCATCATTCCAAAACTTTCTTTCTGCCTTGTAAAACGCTCCTCGGCAGCTAAGGCAGTAAGTTTACCTGCCTGCCACAAACATGCTGCGGGGTTAATACCTAAACCATTTATGCCAAGTATATTCATTGCCTATGCAGTGGTAAAAATCTTTTATTTTTTGGCATTCTGTACATCGCACTAATTTATTATTGCACATCTTTAACGCATACAAGTATATTGTGGCTGCATGAACTTTGCCACACAATGATTTCAACCACATAGTACAAAAATGGCTGTTAGTAAATTTACAAAAAACTTAGTGCTTGCAGGAATGGTTACAGCCATTGCATTACTTCTTGCCGAAGTAGGATTACGCATGGCAGGCGCGCGCCCCGGCACTTATATTCTTAGTAAAGATTTTAAAGTGGTGGACTCACCTTTTTTATACAAAAACTACATTACTGACGAAGCCGGAATTTACAAACTTAGCCCTTGGGTAAGCGATACGCTTTGGCATTACTTTATTTCCGAACCAAATACCATAAACACAGCTGAGTTCAACAATACTTTTATAGCACAAGACAAGCTAGACCAATGTATGCAGGATTTTGTTTCTATACAGAATCCTAAATGCTGTCGAAACTTCAGCAGAATCCTACACAACTATCGTACGAATAATACACATACGAGTTTATTAAAAGACACTTTCAATTCAATTAAAAAAAATGGTGCCATCAATACATGGCAACAAGCAATACTTAAATATGTAAACCACCCATTTAATACAGACGGGTTTAGAAGTATAGGATTCAACAACGACTCAACCGATAAGCTAAAAGTGTTGCTCATTGGCGACTCTTATGTATTTGGCTATAGTGCATCACCTTTTCATGCATCATTCTCCGACAACTTACTGGCAAAAGGCTATATGATATATGCAGCAGGAATTCCCGGCACAGATCCTGCCCAGTATGCAGCCATTGCCCAAAAATATATTCCCATTATTAAACCCGACATTGTGGTGATGTGCTTTTATGAAGGGAATGATTACATGCCCTACAATCGCACACCACAACACATGCATCCACATGAATATATGAGCAATGCAGGTTTTTTTATTAGTGCGCCTCACGGAGAATTTATGGATTTTACTACTTGCTACCGTTACTACAAATCTCTGCTAGAAATACCTAATACGCAGCACAATGCTTTTAATTCAATAATGGCAAAAAGCGCTCTAACATCTTTAACTTGGGGTGGTCTTCTTAAAGCAAACTTGGTTAAGCATCCAATAGTAGAAGCATCGAATCAACAACTATTACAAATGCAGCAAAATTACCAACCCGAGTTTACAGCGCGCCACATACATAGTTTCGATACTGCCTGCCGGAAATACAACACACCTGTGCTTTACACCGTTATTGCACAACGCGATGACGTAAACCACACAGGAAGCGAAGATGCCATTCCCGACACTATGCGTGCACAACAAGTATTTGGGAATATTCCATTTCAATACTGCCGCCACACAAAGAGAAAACTACATTACCAAACAATAGATTCTCATTTTAACAACGAAGGGCATCTAGTTTTTACGAATTTCTTAGATACGCTATTGAAACCTTTTGCATTGCAAAAAATTAAGCAATAAAACATGTTGGATACTATGAAATTTCTTGAAAAAAATACGGAATGCAATAGCAACATACAGTAAAAAAAATTTCTTTTACCCATTGTGAAACTAAACACACTTCTGCCAATAAACTATATCCAAAAGCATCGACTGCTTTTTTTAGTCCTTTCAATATTACTGGTTGGGCGCTTGGCAATAAGCGGAGAAGGCTACTTAGAAGATAGCGATGAAGTAGATTACTACTGTGCCGAAAATGCATTCGATGCACTTATAGATTTCCGCTTTGCCGATTTCAGCAACCATTTAGCACTTACAGAAGGCAAGCCTACAGAAACATTTTTAAAAGTGATGCAAGTACCCTTCCACAGAGCGTTTGCTTTTATCATCAATGAACCACGCCACAGCCCTGCAGCACTTTGGATACTGGGCTTGGTAAATATTACCGTATCGCTATGCCTGCTATTCGCTTTCTATGTATTGCTCAGGCAAGTTCAAATAGCATATATACCATCGGTTGTCGGAACACTTTGGCTGGGTGTATTTATCAACTTCAACCTATACACCCGGCACTTGCTTTCTTATGACTTAGGGCTACTCTTCTTCGTAACTGCACTTTTGTGCTTGCTTTATACAAACGCCAACGAAATAAAAAGAATCCAACTTGCCGGATTGCTTACAGCGCTTGGCATTACTACTTATCACGGCTATTTTATGATGGGATTTATTATAGGAATATGGCTGCTGTTTGGCAATAACTTTAAAAGAATTTCAGTTACTCAGCGCATCAAACATTTTACCATTGGCTTTCTGCCACTACTTATTTTGTACGAAATAATTTTTTATCCGGGTGGGCATTCTTTCATTGGCGAAAACTTAAAGATAAGCGAAACCATCAATCAAGGTTCTCACCAAGAAGGTTTCCTTTTTGCTTGGCTCTACCTCACCAAAATTGAAGGTATTGCCGGTATTGCATGTCTTGCATTGTTTGCACTAGCAGCAATCTATTCTTTCACACGAAAGCCATCTTCTCCAGTATCCATTTTAATTATATCCGGCTTGGTGGCTTATCTTATTTATGCTACGGCAGTGTATTACTTCCACATACTGGTATTTTATGGAAGAATATGGCACATGTATTATCCTTTTATGGTAATGGGAGCAGTGTTTATACTCAGTAAATTTAAATGGATTGAAAGCCGATGGACAGCCGCATTTTTACTATGTATTTTGTGTTTTCAATATGGAATAAATATACAGAGCTTAAACAGCATAACATATCCGCGCAAAGTGCTGGATAAGTTTGGCGTACTATTACCCGATGGTTCGGTTGCAGAGAAGCACTACAAATACACCATGCGGAGTGTTGAAAGGTATGTTTCAAACGAATACTTCAGAAAGTATGCCGCAAAGCCACTTGAAAACAACAACTACATTTTTACAAACACCTGTTTCTTTAGCCACTTCCCCGACTTTTTCTTAACCACCTATGAGCCATTAAATGTGCCTGGAAGAAAGGTATACAGCAAACTTCATTTTATGAGTTATCCTGCTTATACTTTTGAGTACTGCTCTACTTATGGACGCTCTTTCTTTGAAAATAAAAAAATTCATATTGAAGTAATTGACCCAAATGAATAAGCAACATCTTACTTGGTGGGGAAATATATCGTTGGGCATTTCGGCAGTTATTGGATTAGTATGCCTGCTAACTGCTATTATGTATAGCGTACCTAATGCCGAAGATTTTGCCCTTAGTAATGCACCGCGTTTTCAAGGAAGGATAACTTCAATTGTAAACATCTTATGCTTTTTTGATTCGCGTTACACAGCAAATATGTTGCACGCTTTCAACCCTTTAGCTTTAGGCTCTTATCAGCACTTCTTTATTATTCCGCTCATCTGCTTTCTATTGTTGCTACTTGCGGTACGGTTTTTTCTTGGAAGCATACTTGTTTCAAAAAAACTATGGCTGCTTTCATTGTTGCTTACATGCAGCTATATGGCTTTGGTGCCCAGTTTACCTTTTGCACTCTTTTACATGAGCAGCACTTTTACCTATACCTATCCTTGTATTTTTTGGCTGCTGTGGGTTGGTACACTATTGCGCTACCACCAATGGAAAACTCCACTTACTACATTCTTCGGCTTAACTTTCCTAATCCTATCGTTTGGCAGTAGCGAATTGTTTATTCCCATAAATGGAATAACACTATTGGCGGCATTGCTGCTGTGCTTTCCTGCAAATAAAGAACGGCTCGTTGCAGTTCTACCGTATTGCATAATTGGGGTAGCCTGCTTAGCTTTTATATATTTTATGCCTTCCAATAAATTTAGTTCAGAGAAAATACACAGAAGCCTTGCCGAAAGATACGAAGGTTCCAATTTTCTCTTCGTAGGTTTAAAAATGTATAGCAGTGCTTGGATAAGAGGCATCTTCAGCATCTATAATCTTTTGCTCTTTTGCGCACTCACTGTTGTATTTCAATCTGTAAATTTTCGCCCTCAATTACTGCAAAAATGGAGTGCCCAACACCTTGCAGGGTTGGTTGTTTTCGTACAGTTCTTCTCGTTCTTATTTATGTTACCCTACTTGCTTTCAATAGGCTCTTCCAGCGAGTATCCGGTTCGTATTCTCAATATTGTACTTTTCTTTCCTTACATAGCTTTATTTATTCTATTGCCATATTTGTGCAGTAGGTTTGGTTTACCTGTGTTTTTTAACCGATGGCTACTACCTATTACTACTCTTCTATTGCCTTTAAGTGTACTAGCAAGTGCTCCTAATTTTAGATTGATAGTTCAAGAATTGTATTCGGGGAAATTGGCAGAACTATACACCAACCACCAACAATTGTATAGCGATATTGATTCAGTAAAAAAGTGTGGAAAAACTCCGCTTATAGTAGAATTTCCGCAAATGGAAACCCCGCCTGCTTCTATTTGGCTGCATGGCGATTTATTGCCCAATCGGGAAAATGAAGATTGGAATCTTGCCTACGAAATGTATTTTCAAATTGATGAACTACGCCTTCCGGGCGATACTATTTTTAAACCCACCAACACCTGTGAATAGCACTATCTATAAATCGCTTGTTGTTACAGTTTGTTGGGTTGCAATACTTGCAATACTACTTGCAATACTACATCGGCAACCGCAAGCGCATCTTAATAAAACATATTTAAGTTTAAAGCATTCAACAGCTATTACAAAAGATTTCTATACCGAAAAATACCTGCGTGCCGTACAACATGAAATATCTATGGCAACAGACTTGTGCAAGGTATCTAATCGGCAACTACTCACTGAATTTACACAGCTCCGTAACGATAGTCTTTTTCTGTATAGTTTATACTTACCATTCGCAAAAGCGCAGGGCGACCCCATAGTAAAACACCACCCCAAATATGCATTGATGGTTGAGGCTCCGCTAAGCATTACCCCTGCAAAATCGGTCACCTATTTCCTTATAGAAAAAAACAATCGAATGGCTTTTGATAGCATTGCAGGATTGCGCTATTACATTGCTAATTTTGCAAACTAATAAGACATAAACTATGTCTGTTGTGCTTTACCAAGTATGTACTTTATATAAACAAGTTTTCCTTCTTTCAATTGGTTATGAAACTCAGAACCCTTTGTAAAGTTCACACCTTGCTTATTCAGCAGTATATCTTCTAAATACCCCATAACACCCCCGGAAGTAGAACTGCTATCTATAGATTGCAATACTCCGCTTGTAATATCTTCTTTATGTAAAATAGCTAAACTCGCTCTCTCCATCTCAGTTTCTACTTTTGCAACCGCTTCTACTCGAAAAACATCTGCATAATGCAGTCTTCCATTAGAAGTAAGGGCATTACTCACATTGGTAAAAAACTTAGATTCCTCCGGAAAATGCTGCGAGGCTTCTACGCTAAACACAAAATCAAATTTTACATCCCCAATTACCGATGGAAAATTTTCAGATGTGGCTCTAAAAAACTCAATATTATCTTTCTTAAACTTTGAATTACTATAAGCAACCGAGAGTGCCAATTTATCTACACCATAAACCACTTTCCCGGGTAAATACTTAGCTGCCAGATTAGTTCCTCCGCCCAGTCCTGAGCCAACTTCCAATACATGATTGATGGAATCTCTTGCACCTTCGAATACTTTTAAATAAAGAGAGCTTTGTCTATGAAGTTTATCTGCCTCACTTGTTTCTTTTACTGTACTCTCTAAAGCACCCACAAATCCTAGATTCATGAAATCTAATTGCTCCTTATTTATCCATGCTTTAATTACAAGCAAGTGATACCATAGATATATAAAGTAGTTACCCCTAGAAGTTAAAACTCTTTGCGCCATATATTTTTATTTACAGAAAATAGATTGTACTATTTGCAACAAATAAAGGGAATAATGAACAAGATTCAACTAAATCGTTACAATTCAGAACAGCTATCCACCACTTCTATATTTACATCGCCATCCATAACATCTCCATTTATCACCGTTATTGAAGACTTTTTATCGCACGAAGAAATATGCAGTATATTAAAAACATATACGGATATTAAGGAAGAAACATTTCCGCTCCCTAACCAACAAGGAAGAGTGTATCCTTTGAGTATCTATGCGTATCAATATAGATTTCATAATAATAACGATGTTGCCTTAGAGCGGTCTTTTTTTTACTCCTCTGCGCAGTTCAATACTAATTTTGCAAGCAAATTCAATATTGACATTTATGCCAAACTAAAAGCAGTTTTGAATGCTATAACCAACTGCCCCGAATATGAATATGTACCACACTACACTCATGGTGGTGAGTTCCCTTTCTGCACCATACGCGAACTTTTTCCAGGTACAGGTGAAATGACAGTACATTGTGAAAAAGCACTATTCTCCTTTGCCAATACTTTCTACAACAACATCACTCCAACAATGGATATAGATTACCAATGGAGTTTTTTTGTTGTATTAGAAGCTCCGGAGAGTGGAGGAGCTTTAACCGTGTTTGATTTCGACAACAATGAAGTGGTACAAAAAATAGATGACGAAAAATTTCTAATGCGAGATGGCAGTATATTTACCATTGATCCCCATAGCGAAAGAGCTGTACAAGTTATGCCTAAAAAAGGTAGTCTTGTTATCTTTAACGGAGGTAACTACTGGCACAGGATTGAACGCATAGCGGGCAATAATAGCAGGATTACTTTAGGCGGATTTGTTTGCCACGACAACAATTCCAACAAAGGATATATCTGGTCCTAGATTTTAATTTAAAATGAGTAACACCAAACATACCGCCTTAGACACTTTGATATATACCGCTCTTGGTGTTGTACTTTTTGGGGGGTACTTCTTATTCTTTGCAGGTAGCTGGTTTTCGTATCCTATTGATGAAGATATGTGGCTTTCTGCCTCGGCAAGAGATATTGGGTTTGCTCCAACACTCCTAAATCTTTTTTCCATCTACGATGGGCGTTATTCCACCAATATTCTCCATGTTTTAAATCCACTTACTTTTAACTGGATTCAAGGCTATAGCATGATGTCTTCTTTGATTATCTTACTGCTGGTTCATTCTTTTTATACCTTACTTACTTCATTCTTTACTTACCGTAAAAAGTATCACGCACTATTGCTGAGTTTAGGAACTATTTTTATCTTCTTCACCTTAGTTCCTGTTTTAAACAATAATTTATACTGGGTTGGAAGTGCTTATGTTTACTTGTTTCCACTCATTTTTTACTTCTACTGGCTTGGGCAAATAGTTGCAATGCTGCAATGCTCAACCGCTCCTTCCAATCTTAAATACATCGTAGCAACTATTACCTTAGTTATTGCTATTGGCTTTAATGAAACCTTTCTAGCGCTGTACGCCATTTCGTTGTCATCGCTTTTTATCTATTCCTCCATATACCGAAAAGAAACTACAACTTGGATTTTGCCACACATCTTAACCGGGCTAGTAGGTATTGTATTTTTTGTTACAGCTCCGGGTGCACAAATGCGAGTAGAACAGAATACAACTCCACTCACATGGCATTTGTTACTCCAAATTGGCAAGCATTTTTTATATGTACTACAGGTTGCCGTTGCTTCGCCACAGGTAATTATATCTATAGCAATTATGGCTGCATTGCATAAGAAATGGAGCATTCGTACTAAAGTTGCATTCACACTTAAACACAAAGTTGTCATTGCACTTTTTTCTCTCCTTTCGGTATTAGGTATGATTGCTGTTTACAACTATGCCAAGAATATTATTGGAGACTTCCCTATACGTATTTTTGGCCCTTTGATTGGGCTGGTGTTTGCAATGTGTGTATTGCTTTTTGTTTCACAATTTTACGCACTCTTTAACCATAAGTATTACATGCTTTTTACCAGCATAGTATTGCTAGTAGCGCTTTCACAAAACAAAAATCTACAATTGTTTTCTAAAGATTTTTTAAGTGGTGATATGCAGCGTTTCAAAACCTTTATGATGCAACGCACTGCCGTGTTAGAAGAAGCCTCTAGGAACCAAACTGAAGCAGTAAAACTACCGCACTTAGAAAGTTATCCTAACTCCATTTATTACTATCCCGACCCCGAAACCCAACAAAACAATTCTGTATGGAATAGATACTACGAAAGCTATTTTCATGTTGGGCTTATTACCACTTATGCAGACACTTCTAACCGCATGCTCCTAAATAAATATTGCGATGATTAAGTATTGTTTACTTGTGGCTGTATCAACATTGATGTTTACGGTATGGTATTTTTCCTATAAAACACACCACATACTTTTTCCGTTGATTGCTCTATCAAAACAAGAGAATACAAGTAGCCATTTCAGTGAACGGGCTAAAGAAGATTTAAAAAGCGCCTTTCACTGTTTAAGTAATGAGTTAAAGGTGAATTTCTCTAATTCTGAACAATTTGAACACAGCAATTTTGATTGCTTGGCAGAATTCTTTTTTAAAACACTTGGCAAGCTTCAAATTTACCATCAACAAAGTGTTCAAGTAGGTAATAAAATGCAAGTAAAACTCTTAATTATGCATCCTAAGCCCCAAGTGATGATAATTGAATATGAAATGAACAACCAAGGTTTAATGATTACTCAAATTACTAATACTTGTGCATTGTTTAATGCAATAATCCCAAATTCAAAAAACACTAGTAATAATTAATAGCTATGAAAGATATAGTTGTAAATTCCGAAACAAAAGCGCAACTCGAAAATGATGGTTTTGCAGTTGTTCCATTCTTAAACAGTGAGGAACTAAGTGCATTACAACATTTTTATTCGGAAGTGCAAGCATCTAATTTTATTGAGTTCTTCAACTCTATGCACATGACTACTTTTTCTGCCAATGAAGAACGTAAGTTTTACATTAAAGGCGTATTAGAAAAGTTGCTAAGCGAGCCTACAAAGCGCACTTTTAAGAATTGTAGAATGCTCAACAATATTTTCATAATTAAGCAAGCTAATTCCGGTGGTTATTTCAATATGCACAGCGATTGGAGTGTAGTGGATGAATCCCAATTTGCATCATATAATGTATGGATTCCGCTTCAAGATACGCAGCTCGAAAATGGAACACTATGGGTAATAAAAGGAAGCCATAAACTAAACATGCCACACAGAGGAGGCGGCAAGCTTTTACACATGTTTAACTATTCATATAACGATGTAAAAGATAAGGCTACAATTATACCTCTAAAAGCCGGAGAAGCCGTACTCTTTAACCTTAAAACTATCCACGGCTCTTTTCCAAACTCTACCAACCAAAACAGATGTATTTCAAGTTTTACGGTAATACCAACCGAAGCTCCATTGCAAATAAGTTTTCAAGAGAATGAATCTTCTCCACTACTACTTATTGAACCTCAAGATGATTTTATGTACCGATACTCCAACATACTAACTCAATCTAACCAACAACCGCCTAATGGGAGATTAATAGCATCGCTTCCCAACTTTACCGTTGCACTACCTTCACTAAATGATATTTTAAGTATCTGAATATACCATGGCAATACAAATACAAATGCCGGCAGGCAATACAATTTTACAGGATAGTACTTTGCAACATCAGTTGTCGAATGATGGCTTTACAAAACTGCCAACTATACCCGCATATATTCTAAACGAGCTGAAACTATTGTATCAAAAATACCATCCATCAGTACCTACCGGACCAATACCGGGATTTTATGTAAGTGTGCACTCGCCTGATTTAGCATATAAACTTGCCATTCAGCAAGGTATAAAAGATATACTTACAGAATATTTACAGCAGGTTCTTATCAATTACCAATGTTTTATCAGTGCTTTTCAAGTAAAAGATGCCAAACATGTTAGCGCACTAGGTATTCATCAAGATTGGAATGCCGTAGATGAAAATAAATTTGCATCGTATGGAATCTGGATTCCATTAGTGGATGTTGGCCCTACCAATGGTGCCATCTATTTTTTAAAGGGATCGCACCGTATTAGGCCAACCTATAGGCATATGAATTTACCTTCCATTTACTCCGAAGTAACGGAACATATCAATGCACTGTTACAACCTGTATTTGCAAAAGAAGGAGAACCACTCATGTTTAATCAATCTATCTTACACTATAGCCCTAATAATCTTAGTGGCGAAATACGACCTACTGCTTTATGTACAATTACTAATAAAGAAGCTGTACCCACTATCTATTTTCCAAATAGTTCCAACCCCAGATACCTGACCGTTTACGAGGTTCAACCCGATTATCTCCAATATTACAACTCCTTTTTTGAAGACGCTAAGAAACTTCCCGCTTCTGCCAAGCCAAGTACTACTGAATCTTTTGAATACGATTTTACACCTCTAACTACCAATCAATTTATTAAACTTGTCAATAGTCTTTAATCTACAATGCAATTACCTGAAGTAAGCATCCATTGTGAACAACTCTGCAAAAAATACCCGCTGCAATCGCAAAAAAGTAACGAGGATAAACGCATGGCGCTTAACAATATTTCATTCACCTTACATGAAGGAGAAGTATTGGGGATTATTGGAGCTAATGGCTCAGGAAAAACAACCTTATTGAAGATTCTGAGTGGCATCATAAAGCCAACAGCAGGAAAAGTTTCTATTAGAGGCAATGTACTTTCAATTATAGATATTGGATCTGAATTTAATCCAGATTTAAGTGGAGAAGAAAACATCCGCATTAGTGCTGCACTTTTATTAGGCGCAAGTAAGTCTCAAATTGATACACTCATAAAAGATATTGTAGTATTCTCTGAATTAGAAGACTACATAAATGAGCCACTCAAAAACTATTCCATGGGAATGTATTTGCGATTGGCCATGTCTATAATACTTTTCTTTAGACCCGATGTGCTTATTATAGATGAAGTGCTATCAGTTGGCGATGCATATTTTATGGCTAAGAGCTTCCCTAAATTAAATGAAATTGTAGAGCGCGGCACAACCGTAGTATTTGCATCGCACAATCTAAAAGATATACTCTCTTTTACCCGAAAATGTATGTGGCTAGATGCTGGGCAAATACGCCTAACTGGAGCAACCCAAGAAATAGTTCCCCAATACTTATTACACAATGAAAAACTAGTGTTTAAGCCTGATGCAAACACAGAAGTAATACCATATATTGCCCAATACAACGCAACTTCAAAATCTGATGAACATTACATTCTCCAATGTGCCATATTTAATCAGAGTAATAATACAATAGCAAACAAAACTATTGATTATGAAGATGGATTAAGCATCCAATTCTACCTTTTAAACAAACCCTCAAAAGTAGGGGCCACAATTTATATTACAGACACGCAAAATCAAACAATTATCACCACATCACCCTATTTAACAAACGAACAAGAATATGTTACATTCAATAGCGAAACTATAGCCTTCACCTGCTTTATTCCCCCACGTTATTTAAACATTGGCAGGTACTTTGTAAACATTATTGTTTTTGACTCTAATAATGAAATTGTGGAACAGCGTGTTCGAGTACTATCATTTGGAATAGATTGCCAAAACGAAAGGCTTAGATTTATTCTTGAGAAAATACCCGTAAAGACAATTCCCGATTTTACTTGGCATATTGAACCCATATCGTCATAATGCCATATACTCTTTGTAAAATCTATTAGCCAAATCTGTACCAAATTTCTCTGACCCTCTAGTATTGAAATGTACTGCATCATAAAAATATTGAAACCCGGTATCAAAGTTGCGCATATCTATTACTTGTATATTTTGCTCATGGCAAAGACGTACTATTAAATTATTATACTGTGTTATTAGTACTAAAAATTGCTGATATTCTTCATCGGTGGGTTGGAATACTGGCATGTTTCGAGAATACCAACTTTTACTAAGCATTTTCATTACATTAACCTCTGTTACAAAAACAGGTTGTATTTGCCGTGCCTTACAAATAGCTATAATTTGTATTAATGCTTGCTCAACTTGAGAAAGTACAATAGTGCTATCTGTAATAAGTTGGTTTCCTCTTACGTCCTTAAATTCATCGTAAGCAGTCTTTCCGGTTATGGCTTCAAAATAATTCTTCACTCCTCCCAAAAATCCTTCACTTGATTTTCCTTTCAATGCTGCATAAGCTTCTACATTAAAAAAAATACCCTTTTCCGGATTCATATTGTTGTACTTTCCATAATGAGCAAGCACACCAATATCATTTAAGTTAGCATAGAAAAAAGCATAATCAAGCCTTTTATCAAATAGATTATTCACCAACACATTTATAGTATGCTGCGAATGAGAGCCACCTGCCGCTGCATTAAACACATTTATCTTTTTTCCTGTAAGTGCTTCTAAATGTCGCGTAAACACTTCCGGCATCCGTTTCCCCTCATCTACAAACAAACACTGTACCGTGCTGCCTCCAAAGAATGCAATCTGCAAATCGGGATGTTGGTGATTGGCATCCGTAACTATACAGCCATTAGAATCTACTTTGTAGTAATACTTCTTTTTTTCTAAATGAAAACTATCTAAACCTAATACACTTGCATCCGGTATAAAATAAGTAGTACCACTGGGTTTAAGCAAGCGCATACGCACTAAGAATCGTGAATTCAACTCAGATAATAGTTGGCTTTCACCTTCCAACACTCCAATATAATTAACTACTAATAATGCTAAAACAAGTACAACCAACCCAAGCAATACCTTTACCAACCTAATATGAAGAATCATAAAACTTAATAATCAAAAGTACGTTATGTTTGTGAAATGAGGCTACAGAATTATTGGAAAAAATTTCTTGCCACCTTTCGTTCCGAAAAGAAGAATGAGATTGCCCTACCGCAATTTAAACCAGTTGCCGTACATAGTTTTATTACCCAGTCTTCATTAGCTTATCAAATTTATACCGATGGCTATGCCCTCATAGATTTACCATCACAGTTTTCATTAAAAGAAATATCGGAGCTTTTTGCTCATACCCATTCTTTTTCAGCAGAAACAAGTGGTGTATTCTTTGGCGTGTTTTCTAATAATGTAAAATACAAAAAGTATGTTCACGAAACGCTATGCAATATAGCTTACAAGGCATTTGACAACTTGTTTCAAAACTACCAGATTCAAATAGCCAATTTTGCAGTTAAAACCTCAGGGCACAATACCTTTGTTCCTTTCCACCAAGACAACGCTTCTGTAGATGAAGATTTATACTCATCAATAAATGTATGGATTCCATTGCAGGATGTAAACACTCGAAATGGAGCGGTATGGCTGGTGCCTAAATCGCATCATTTATATTATGGGCATAGATGCACATCTATACCATCCTTGCTAGAAAACATTTCAGACAACTTGTTTCCATTTGCTTTACCGATTCAAGTTAGCAAAGGACAAGCACTCTTATTCGATACTAGAATCTTCCATTTTTCAAACCCTAATTTAAGTTCCGATACGCGAGCAGCAGCCGTGTTTAGAGTTTCCAATAAAGAAGCAAAAGTTAGAGCCTATTACTACGACAATAGTTCCAAAACTCCATCTATTGAAGCATGGAATTGCCCAAGCGATCACCTGCTGATAACACAGGCCTACAATGATAAACACCGCCCAAAACAAGGAGAATTAGAATGGAAAAAAGAACTGCCAATTGAACCTTTGCAACCCGATACATTTTTACAACTTGCCGCTAAACTTAAAATTCCACCAGTAAATAAATGCACCGATGGCAAAGGCAGCACTACTTTTTTAAGCGAGCCCAATGAATAACACCATAAAAATAATTGTATCCGCACTTGCTATTACACTTGTATTTGCAACAGGATACTTTCTTGTTTTTACGCCACTGCCTGCCCACTCCTACACTATAAGCAAAATCAATTTATGTGCCGACACCACCATTCTTTTAACCACCAAGAAAACAACTTCAGATAATTGCGCAATAAGTTTTGTAAACAACTGCAAGCAAGGTAACATAGGCATTTGGATTAAAAATAACCGCTATCCCGATTATAGATTCCAAGATAGCGTATGCGCTTACCTTGCTCAAAAATCGCAAAACGACTCTGCTAAAGCCATACTACTTTGGGATATCATTGCTTCATCGGGCTTTCACTATGCCTATGAATATAATCACCAATTGCCCGACCATTTAGAGCCGCGCTCCTTATATTCCTTTCCTTACTTCTTATGCGGTGAAAAAGCCGGAATATACTATAACCTCGCTACCGAATGTGGTCTAAAAGCAAGAGTAATTCATCTTAAAAACCATATTGCTAACGAAGTATATTTTAATAACAACTGGCACTTTATAGATGCAGACGAAGGTGTACTTTTTAAAACCAATACAGGAAAAATTCTTAGTGCAGCAACACTAAATACAAATAGAAATCTAATAAACAACAACACTGCTGTATTGGCTTCTAAAAGCAATTTCAGTCCCGTATGGAGGTATAAAAACTATTTCAACACCACTATTGCACAAGCCAATAGCCAACAGTTTTCAGCAACCAACAATAAACACATCAGCAACAAAATTGTATTAGAAAAAAACAACCTTCTTACTTTCAACTGGCACAATACCTCTTTATGGAAACAATTCTTAAATGAGCGATACCAATTCGATGGCAGCGGCACGCTGCAGCAATACTTTCGCGATGGTGCACAATTGCACACACACGATTCCATTACTGCAATTACCAACTACAATGCGCCCTTTTTTCCAATCTCCATAACTGTTGCTGCACCCACTGCTGTGCCTGTACTTTTATACATCCAACTTACCGATAGGCAAACGGGAACTACGCAAACTACTTACATAGGAAACTTAAACAACCATCATAAAATTGAATATCATTTTGAAGCTCCGCAAACACCGCAAATACACTATCAATATAAACTAATAGCAAAGAGCAATTCAGCCCAAGCAATACAAAACGTAAAAGCCACACACACCTTTTTATTTAACAGCGAAATTTTAAACTTGCCTGCCGGTGGAGTATTTGAAATTGAAGCAAGTCAAACTTCAATTTAAGCTATACTTACACGCCAAAACTGTGTTCGAGAGAATGTACAAGCATGAAACCTGTATCCTTTTAATAGATCTACCTACCTTTCCTAAAGGTACCATAAGCTTGTCTTTACTTACAGTAGCCTCACACATTAAAGCATTAGGAATAGTTGAAATTTTCGACTTAAATATACAAACAGAGCAAGCTTTACTCCATCAAATACAAGCAAAAAAGTATGCCATTATTGGCATGAAAGTAAGCGCTCAAAACTATTTTATTGCCAAAAACTTAACCCATGCTATAAAGCAACTACCACAAAAATCAAAGATTATTTGGGGAGGCGAGTATCCTACCTTAATGCCCGAAGAATGCTTACAAAATGCAGATACCATTGTTACAGGTTTGTTTCATAGCATTGCACCTCAACTTATAGCCGATTTTAAAAAAGATACTCTGCAACGCAGATACACAGGAAACAATCAAGGTGTTTCAATTGATAACGATGCCATAAATTTTAACCTTTTAGGCAACATCAATCGTTACAACAAATTCATGGGTTTACCATTAGAAACTACGCGCGGCTGCACCGAGGTATGTACCTTTTGCATGGTGCATACTATGCAGGCAAAGCACTACCATACCAAACCAATAGAAAATATACAGGCAGAAGTTAAAGCAATAGGCAACAACTTCATCAATATCATTGATTACAACTTTGGAGTAAACAAATCGCATGTAATTGAAGTATGTAAAATCATTGAAACCTCAAATGCCATAGGATTCATGGCAGAAATGTGTATTGAACTTTTAGACGATGAAGAAATTTTAACTGCACTTGCCGCAGCCAGATGTAAAATGATATACTGCGGATTAGAAACCATAGACGAAACAGCCCTAAAGTCTATTCATAAAATGAATACCAATCACATAGAAAACTACACGCGCATTATTGAAAAAGTACAACGCTACGGAATTCAAATTGCATCGGGTTTCATATTGGGAATGGCAGGAACCACCAATGCCACATTTAAAAAATCGCTCAATTTTTTTGAATACTTAGGAATCATGTATGTAAAACTTACTTTCCTAACCTATAACCCCGGCACTAGGGCACACACCTACTACAAAAAGAAAGGATCCTATATTGCCAAAGAACCCATGCACTACGATGGAAACCATTTAAGCTATTTGCCAGATAGTGTATCTGAAGAAACCATACATGCAGGAACCGATTATTTTGTAGATAAATTTTACTCCCTATCTGGTCTTATTAGAAGAGCCTTCAAAACCAATGGAAACTTCAAAGCAAAAATGGCATTTGTACTTTTCAATTACTGTTATAGTCGCCCCTATAAGCTATGGATAAAACACCAATTGTTTAGCAACGATGAAGCCTTTAAAAAGGCACTAATGCAGCCTTATCAAAAAAGTACTATATTACGCATGGCAGAATCATTGCTGCTCTACATTTGGAAACAAGCCAAGTAATATGAAAAAGATAGTGTACCTACTCTTTACAATAGTTAGCTTAGGAATTTTAGGGTGTGGCTACTTTAGTTCTTCGCCCAAAGACACTCATAAAAGTGCACTACCCAAAGGCTTCGATACATTAAGCCGACAGGCTCAAGTAATGGTATGTGCCTCTTGCCACCAACGTGAATATGAAAACGAAATGCGAGGACCGCATGCAAGATCCCATAAAGGTGTTGAAGAACTCAAAGCCTATGTTAACAACAAACAATACGACTGCGATTTTTACAAAAATCATGTAAATGAAATTAGTGAAACCGCTTGTCTATCCTGCCACAGCACCTCCAATATGTTTGAAACCATGTTTAAAGAAAATGGAAAACCATATACCGGCAAACTGCCTATTGCACGTAAAGACAAAAAGTCTTTCAGTACAGGAGTAGACTGCATGACCTGCCACTACGATGGAAAAAATGTATTAAAAACATCTTCTACATCTGAAAGTACTAAAGGATGTACTCCAAAATTCAATGCAAAGTTGGCAACAAACGATGGCTGTAAACCATGCCACTTCAGCAACTGGGTATCTGATACAAAAACATACTTTGGCAATGTAAGTAATGAAGTAAGTTGCCTCAGTTGCCACCAGCAATACGATAAAAATGGAAAACCAACACATTATATCTACAATAGGTTCAGTTCACCGGACAGCACTTTCGCCAACCTTCTTGCAAAGTTTTTCACACCAAAAGATATTGCTGTTACCCCAGCCGGAGTTAAAGTGATTTGGCAAAACAATGTTATGCCGCATAATATTTCAGAAGGACCTGAAAACATTATTGTCATTAGTGCCTACACCTCCAACAACAAATTGGCAGCTACCGGAAAAATCTACCTTAATAAAAAAGCTGTACATGATGAGGCAATGTTAGGTGTGTTTAATAACCAACGGCTACCTGGTGTAATTGGTTACACTCCTATTTACAATGAAACCACCATTGATACAGTCTTCAAGTTTAAAGAAGGAATGGCGAATCAGAAAAAATACCGTATAGAAATAAAAGGCTTGAACAAAGGTCAGTATTGGTTTAACGACTCTACCGCACATCTTCGATACCAAAATAGCTTTTGGTTGTAGTAAAGTTGCTTTGGCTACACCGGCTCAGAAATGATATTCATTTCGTGCAGCGGCTGCATTAAAACGGGCACATTGGTAGCCTGCACACCATTAGCTGCCGCCATACTCATAAAGTCATATACAGTTACGGCTTCTAGAGGTGTTTCGATGGTTTTAATAAGTTCTCCGCGATAAGGACGCTCTGTGCAATTTTTGTAGAAAGCCGTATTGGTTATTAAAAAATCATCTGTTTGGCTATAAATTTCATACGCACTATTGGCAATGCTTTCATCTTTGTAAACCGACCATATTTCAGCCTCCTGCGGAAAAATACCGCTCATTACAACTATTCTTTCTTGCGTACTTTCGTTGGTGTGCGAATAGTGTACTAGGCGGTTATCAAACATCAATATATCTCCGGCTTTAAGATTTATTGGTTGCAGGTATCGGAAAAGAACCTCTTGGTAAGCAGCAAAAGGTGCAGCAAAAGAAATGCCCCGCAAAAAATGAAACATGCGATGGCTCTTAGGTATTACACATAAAGTACCATTATTCAAATCTGTATCCTGCAAAGGAGTCCAAAGACTCAAAGGCGAATAAACTGTTTCGTCTAAACCTGTAGAATCTTGGTGCAATGTAAAATCGCTTCCCTTACCCTGTTTCTTTACAATAAAAGAATTGATTACAGTCTTGTAATCAACAAGCAAATTGTCGTACACCGGCTTTAATATTTCATATATCTCATTGTGTACTTTCTGGCGGTAAGCTAAATCATCGGAATATAAACTATAAAACATTCCTCCACCTTCATTTCCTCCAAAATTGTGAAGTGCAGCATACAATTCGCGCAAACGCTTTACATTTTCAACACCAATATTGCCACCAATACAATAACCGATTTCTAATAGTGATTGGCGTTGATTTTCACACTTAACTACTTTATGAATAGGTATATTTTTCATTGCTAAAAAGTATGGTTGGATACTGTACAAAGCTAACTTACTGTGCCAAATAAAAAAAGCGGATTGCATGCAACCCGCTTTAAAATATCTTGCTACTGCTTTAATTATTCATCTAAGGTAACTGTAGTACGACTTCCGCCTTGTATCACTTCGGCATCGCTATCGCAAGTACCATCTCCGTAATCTACAAACTTGGTAACAAAATACGGGCTTTCCAGTTTTAAAATACCCTCCACAAAGAAATCGCAATCTGAAAGAATTAGTGGACTGGTAATGGTTTGCGTATAGGAAAAGCCATCATTATCTATTCCTGATCCTGTTCCTGTAACACTAAGCAAGCGGCTTTCATCTGGTGAAATACTTTCGATCAATAAATCGGTAACACCATTCATCTCCACTTTCTGATATTTACTACTAGTTGTTACATTGAAATTAACTACACCATAATGATTCCCACTACCATTCAATCCACTGTATTCCATGCGCATAGTTCCATCCACTATCTTTCCATCTATCGTTACATTATGAAATGTAGCGATAGCATATTCGCCAGCTGTTTTAAAATCATCACCCCAAAAAGTTACATCTATAGTACCGGTATATACCTTGTCGGTAGTGTCTTGGCAAGCAACTGTATTGAGGTTTACTGAGGCTGTACGCGGATACGACACCGTGTCTTTAACTACAACTGCACAATCTGGGAAATCAAATACTTCACTCGATATTCGCAAATTGGCCTTATCTTTAGTTCCCAATAGCGACATTACCAAATTTTGCATCTTCATGCCCAATACAATCCGTTGGTTGTTGCTGGCTGGCAGTGTAGCGCTAAATTGTTTTTCTTTTTCTGCTTTGGGCAGGGTTTCTACTTCCTTTTTGCAGGAGTTCATCATCATGATACCCGATGTAGCTAGGGCAATCACAAATGCGTTTTTAATCATTGTTTTCATAATTGTTTAAGTTTTTTGTGGGTATTACGGCAAATCATTATTTTTTGTTTCAATACAACTCAAAAAAAACATAGCACCAGCCATATATAATGGCTACTATACATTGTAAAAGCAATCTTGTAATACTTCTTATTTGCCCCCTGGCAAAAACTTTTCTTGTAGTAAATAATACCATGCCATACCACCAGCTAAAGCACCCATGCTGTTGGCCATAATATCTAACCAATCGAAATGGCGATCGGCAGTAAATACCTCTTGGCATACTTCTATTGCTATACCAAATAATATACAAGCCAACCATACCAAAGCAATTGGCACCTTCCTAAGCAGCGTTATTTGCAATTGCCTCCGCCAACCGTACATTGTGAATACAAACAACAGTAGGTAAAATATAAAGTGCACTAATTTATCTAAGGCAACAATTTGAACATTAGGCAAATTTCTACCCGGCAAAAACGATAACACCAAAATTAATATTGCCCAAGCCAGCGAAAGAAAATTATACCGAAAAAACATGTTTGTAACGCTTTGTGTCCTCAAAACTCTCAAACATTTTTAGAATACAGAAATATAATTTCACCGCTTATTCTAAACTTAAATACGGCTTTAACTTATTAAAAACACTATCTGAAAACAGCCCTGCCCTTTGTACCTCTTCTAACCTTTCAAAGCCACCGTGTGTAGTTCTATATGCCACAATCACTTGCGCTTGCTTATACGAAACATAAGGATGCCGGGCAAAAGAATCTGCCGGATGTGTATTAACACTTATTTTTCTTACCGAAACTGCTGGCAGCACAGTTATCTTCTCTCTAATTTTTTGAAAGGTAGAATCCGGTAATTTTCTAATTTCTGCTAGTTGCTCTATGGTTACAAAACCACCCAATGCACTTCTATATTTCAATATTTTTTGTGTAAAATATGCTCCAATACCGGGCAACTTATCTATTGCCATACTGTCGGCTGTGTTTATATCGAGCAATGGCACAGGCATAAATTCCCGAGGTGCAGTAGCAGATGCAGAATATGGTGTGGGAGCCTTCTTGTAGTTTGGAATTTCTACAAATGCTTTCAGCCGCTCATATCCATGTTCACCAATCACATGTATGCGTTTCAAATCCTCTGCGCGGTAAAACTTAAAGCCTTTTGCCTTTATTCGTTCAATCACCGCAGCCTGCTTTTCGCTAAATCCCAATTGCAGCCATTCTTCGTAACCAATCTCATTTGGATTAAACATAAAGAGCTGCGGTTCGTTTTTTCCACCCTTCTTTTCAAAATTATCTTCAAACGGAAGCATATTGGCACTCTCGGCAGCCATAAATTGCACAGTATCTGCTCTGAACTTTTCCACAGCAGCAGCCAACGCACCTGTTTCAAACTCAACTGGCCTATACTGTAAATACACTTTTGGAAGTATGAGCACCACTAATATTAGTATGCACAATAATACAACTGCGCGTAGCTGCGCCTTAGTGAAGTAGAAAAAGCCTTTCAGCCATTCCATAGTTGTGGGTTTTTGGTAGCAACTAATGTAAACCAATATTCTCAATGTTTCAAGCTATACCTGAATATATGCCTTATTCTTCCCTTAAAAAAGAACCACTATCTATGCTCTAGCCCTCAATTTTTCACAAAGTTGAATGCTATAAATTTCGAATAGTTGTTAACATGGCTAGTTCCTCCTATCTTAGCGCGCCTTTAAAATTTAAACAAAGGCAATCCGTTTAGAATTCATTATTAGCAAATACAATGGCAAATTTTTTAGAAAAGGTTTTCGGTAAACTTTTTGGCAGCAAAAGTGAGCGCGAATTAAAGCAAATGATGCCGATGGTAAACGCCATCAACACCGAATACGAAAAACTCAAATCGTTGAGCAACGACCAACTTCGCAATAAAACAAACGAGTTTAAAACACGTATTAAAGAGCATCTGCACGAAGTAGATTCCGAAATAGAACAACTCAATAACACAGCCGCAACTTCGGAAAATGCACACGAAAAAGATGCCATCTATAAACAAGTAGATGTGTTGCGCAAGCAACGCGACCAAAAAATTGAAGAAGTTTTACAGGAAATTTTACCCGAAGCATTTGCCGTAGTAAAAGAATCCTCGTTTCGTTTTGCGCATCACGATGTAGTGGATTCAACCGCCACCGAACTCGACCGCGATTTAGCAGCCCATGCTTCTAACATAGAAATTGTAGGCACTACCGTACGCTATAAAACCACCTGGTTAGCTGCTGGAAGCGAAGTAAAATGGAACATGGTACATTACGATGTACAGTTAATTGGCGGTATGGTACTACACGAAGGAAAAATTTCAGAAATGGCAACCGGTGAAGGAAAAACATTGGTAGCCACACTACCCGCTTACCTAAATGCACTACCTGGCGAAGGCGTACACATCGTTACCGTAAACGATTACTTAGCACGAAGAGATAGTGAATGGAATGGACCGCTATTCAATTTCTTAGGACTAAAAGTAGATTGCATAGATAAATACCAACCCCACAGCGAACCCCGCAAAAATGCCTACCGTGCCGATATTATTTATGGTACCAACAACGAATTTGGCTTCGATTACCTCCGCGACAACATGGTGCGCTCACCCGAAGAAATGGTACAGCGCAAACACCACTATGCCATGGTAGATGAGGTAGATTCTGTATTGATTGATGATGCCAGAACACCACTCATTATTTCCGGACAAGTAGATAGCGGAGATGAAAAAGAATTTTACGATTTAAAACCACGCATCAGCCGCCTATTCGAAACTCAACGAAAAGCCATTACTCAATACCTAAGCGATGCCAAACGCCTCATAAAAGATGGCAAAGACAGCTATAAAGAAGGAGAAGGCGGCATGGCGCTCTACCGCGCCTACCGAGGCTTACCCAAAAATTCTGCCCTCATTAAATTTTTGAGCGAAACAGGAATGCAGCAAGTACTCCGCAATGCCGAAAATTACTACCTGCAAGAACAACAAAAACACATGCCCGAAGTAGATAAAGAACTCTACTTCGTTATAGATGAAAAAAACAACTCCGTTGAACTAACAGACAAAGGTATAGAACTCATTACAGGAGCAGGCGAAGACCCCAATTTCTTTATTATTCCCGATGTGGGAGCAGAAATAGCCGAAATAGAAAAGCAACTATTAGGCGTAGAAGAAAAGCTGCAACGCAAAGATAAATTGATGCAAGATTTCGCCATTAAAAGCGAACGCATACACAGTGTAAACCAACTCCTAAAAGCCTACTCGCTTTTTGAACGCGATATAGACTATGTGGTAATGGATGGTAAAGTAAAAATCGTAGATGAAAATACAGGACGTATTTTAGACGGAAGACGCTACTCCGATGGGTTACACCAAGCAATTGAAGCAAAAGAAAACGTAAAAGTAGAAGCTGCATCGCAAACACTTGCTACCATTACCTTACAAAACTATTTCCGCATGTACCACAAACTCGCGGGAATGACAGGTACTGCAGAAACCGAAGCTGGCGAATTTTGGGATATCTACAAACTGGAAGTATCTACCATCCCAACCAATAAACCCATTACCCGCCAAGACAAAGAAGATTTGGTATATAAAACCAAACGCGAAAAATACAATGCCATTATTGACGATATTGTGAAACTCACTGGCGAAGGCCGCCCAATACTTGTTGGTACCACCAACGTAGAAGTAAGTGAATTACTATCGCGTATGCTTACCCTGCGCAAGGTTAAACACAATGTATTAAACGCCAAGCAACACCAGCGCGAAGCCGAAATAGTTGCCGAAGCCGGCAATCCGGGTACAGTTACCATTGCCACCAACATGGCAGGGCGTGGTACCGATATTAAAATTAAAGACATAGTAAAAAATGCCGGAGGGCTTGCCATTATTGGCTCCGAGCGGCACGATTCCCGCAGGGTAGATAGGCAGTTGCGCGGTCGTGCAGGACGCCAAGGCGATCCGGGAAGCTCCCAATTTTACCTTTCCTTAGAAGACGATCTCATGCGCCTCTTTGGCAGCGACCGTATTTCTAAACTTATGGATAGAATGGGCTACAAAGAAGGCGAAGTGCTGCAACACAGCATGATTACAAACAGCATCGAACGCGCCCAGAAAAAAGTAGAAGAAAACAACTTCGGCATACGCAAACGCCTATTGGAATACGATGATGTAATGAACAAGCAACGCGATGTAATTTACACCCGTAGAAGACACGCCTTGTTTGGCGACCGTCTTACATTAGACGTACTCAATAGTTTCGAAGATCTAGCACACGAAATTGTGCAAAGCGCCATCCAATCCAGAAACTTTGAACAATTTAAGTTAGATGTTATCCGCTATTTTTCATTAGACACTTCCATTACCGAACAAGAAGTATTAAAAGGAAATGCAGAAGCACTAACAGAAAAACTGTTTGATGAAATTGTAACCATTTATGATAGAAAAATGGATATGCTTTCGCAAGAAGCATTACCCGTTCTTCAAAATATTCACCGCGAACGTGGCGACCAAATTAAAAATGTAGTTATTCCTTTTTCAGACGGCATTCATGGCATCAATGTATTTGTGGAGCTACAACCTGTAATAGAAACCAATGGAGCAAACTTGCGTGCTGCCTTTGAACGCGCCATTACATTGGTACTTATAGACGATGCTTGGAAACGCCACCTCCGCGCCATGGACGATCTTAAACAAGAGGTTCAAACTGCCGGATACGAGCAAAAAGACCCATTGGTAATCTATAAAATTGAAGCCTTCAAATTATTCCAAAATATGCTCAGCGAGGTAAACAGAGAAATTGCTTCGTTCTTGTTTAAAGGGCAATTGCCACAGCCCGATAGCCGCCAACAAGCACAAGCTACACAGCAAGCACCACAGCAGTTTGCCAAACGCATGAGCGAAAGCAGAGGCGAAATTGAAGATAGCTCCGGAGCCCAACAGCAACACCAAGCACCACAGCAAGCACCACCACGCGAAAAAACAGAACCTGTGCGCGTAGGTCCTAAAGTAGGAAGAAACGACCCTTGCCCTTGCGGTAGTGGTAAAAAATTTAAATCCTGTCACGGAAAAGATTTGGAATAAACAAGCTACGCCTGCTTAAATTCCAATTCAAAAACTGTACCTGCCGGAGTATTGTCTTTAATGGCAATACTTCCGCGAAATACATCTACAAAACGCTTTACAATGTAAAGCCCCAATCCTGTACCCTTAGCTTTGCGGGTTTCTTCATTGCCAATACGGTAAAACTTTTGAAACACCTTTGGCTTTTCTTCCGGTGGAATACCATAGCCATTATCTGCCACCGCCAACTTTACCAAGCCGCCTTGCTGATACAATTGCAAAAAAACAACTGCGTTGCTAGGCGAATATTTAATTGCATTCTCTAAAAGGTTCATCACCACAGAAGTAAAGCCTATTCTATCGGTTTCCAATTGCACATCAGATTCAATAGAGGCTTTCACTACAACACTCTTTTTATTGTTTGAAAAGTGCTTTACCACACCCTCACAAATGGCGCTCACATTAGTTATTTCCTTAGTTAAGCCATGTTCTTCGCGCTCTATCTTGGCGGCAAAAAGAATGTTATCTACCAAATTCTCTAATCGCTCAATATCCAAAAGTGAGTTGTTTATAAGCCTCATGCGCTTTTCTTCTTCCAGCCCCTTTCGCTGGAAAGTTTGCAGCGATGCCTTTATGGCCGCCAAGGGCGATTTTAGCTCATGCGTAATTGAAAGCAAAAAATTTCGCTGCAACGCAGCCAAAGCTATCTCTTTAGAAAACACCCTGCGCACCTGCATCAACCCAATAAAAAGCAGCAACACAAACACGCTGCCCTCTGTAAGTATCATCAACTTTTGGCGTTCATACTTTTCAAAACTGCGGCTATAAATTTCGGTAGATGAAAAATCGGCATCCTTACCGGCAAGCGTATAAAAATGAATTCTATCTAACTCCAGCTTCTCCCTAAAAGCAGCCTCGTTTTTTGCATATAGCAAATACGCCCACCAAACGGCAAATGCAATGGTATAAACAAATACCATGTAAAAAATTGCAAACGGATTAGAAAAAAACTTTTTAACCATCGAATGCGAAACTAATGCTAAAACCTTTGTTTACGAATTGTACTTTTGTGCGTATTTTGTAATTTGCATAATTATGGCGAAGCGTAAACCTAAAAAAGAGAAGAGCATTGAAAAATTGAGTGAAGAAAATGATTTTTTAAAACTCAAGATGATGGCAGAATTTGGAGGCGAATTCATTTCAGACACACCTGTGCCTCCCGAAGTAGAAAATATATTCCTGAAGCAGATACAAAAAATTCAACGGGCACATGCACAAGCAGAAACCATGAGCATACATAAAATGCTTGGCGAACCCGATTTTCCACCCATAAAAGATCTAGGTAAAAAGGACCTAAAAAAACAACTGAAATTACTACTCAGCACACTCAAAAAACACAATATCTCTGTAAACCACTACCCTACCGTAGCACCCGAAGAACTATACCGCTTTATTACCGAAGAACTATTTCCGCGCGAAGTAGAAAAAATGAAGCTAAAAGGCTGGCAACTACAATTTAACTACGAAGATTTTTACCCCAATCACGAAATGGATGTTGCCATTGTGGTAAACGATGCACTCTCGCTGTTAATCGAAAAAGAACCCGTACCAATGGAGTATTTATTTGATGAAGATATTAAAGATCAAAACGGCTTACAATTCGATTTTGAAGATTTTGTATTGCAATTGAAAGACTTTCACGACACTTTCATTAAAGCAAAAATAAAAGATGTACACTCCGAGGAACTTTCTATAACGGAAGAAACAGGAACAGCATACGAACGGCTGGCAGTGCTTACATCCATGCAATTAGAAAAGGGAAAACGCATGGTTACACGCGCCCTCGAAGTTGAATTTTGGTTACAACACAATAAAGAAACAAGGCAGTGGCTTATTAACCGTATCCGTTACGACTTTATGTGGGCATAATTAGCTGCATTTATTTCTTTCAATAAAAAATATCGTGCATTTACAATGAAAAAAATTACCGGAATCTGCCTTACACTCTTACTCACATCGCTCCTATTTTGGGGCGAAAGTTGCAAAAGCGGGAAATTAGATTGCCCCGCTTACAGCGATAATCCTGCACCTTCCGGCATTCCCAAAGGTGGAAAAACAAAATCCAGCGTTATTCCTCCAGATTACAAAAAAAAGCGATGAAAAAGTTATATCCTACCAACCTTTCAGAATCAAAAAAATCGCGCTGGTTTCGCAGAGCTTTCAATATATGGCCTTGCATTTGGAGCACCGGAAGTTCTGTAACTTTCATTGCCGGAAACTGGCAAGAACTACATGTAGAATTATCACTCAACTGGCGCACACGCAACCGAGTTGGAACAGTTTTTGGCGGCAGTATTTATAGCAGCATAGATCCCTACTACATGCTGCTGCTCATGGAAATTTTAGGGAAAAATTTTATTGTGTGGGATAAAGCAGCTTCGGTTAAATTTGTGCGGCCAATTACCCACAAAGCAAAGTGTCGTTTTTTAATACCCGACCACACTATTGATGAAATAAAAAAAATAGTAGCAGAAAAAGGAGAGCACACTTTTGATTTTCCCTTACAGTTTGAAGATGAACAAGAAAACGTTTATGCCGTGTTCACCAAAAGCGTTTATGTGGCTTCAAAAGAGTTTTACAAAGAAAAATTAGCACAGCGCAAGCAATAATTCAAACACCAATAAAAAGTTAAATAGTGAGCAAACACAAAGCCGGATTTGTAAATATTATTGGATTGCCCAATGTGGGTAAAAGTTCGCTCCTAAATGCCATTGTGGGCGAGCGTATGGCAATTATTTCACCCAAAGCACAAACCACACGCCACCGCCTGCTCGGCTTTGTAAATGGCGAAGATTTTCAGATAGTATTTAGCGATACTCCTGGGTTTATTAACGAGCCTGCATACAAGTTGCACGAAAACATGAATGGCTTTGTAAACGAAGCATTAGAAGATGCCGATGTGCTGCTGCTCGTTACCGATAAATTTCAAAAAAACAGCGAGCAGCAAACATTAGTTGAAGCCGCCAAATCATTCAAAAACAAATGTATTCTGGTATTCAACAAAATTGATTTAATGAACGAAACCGAGCTGGTTGCGCATCAAAAAAAGTGGCAGCAGCTTTTACCCGAAGCCAAATTTTTCCCCATCTCCACCGAAAAAAAATTCGGCATAAAAGAATTGCAACAGTGGATAGTTTCAGAGTTAGACGAATCACCTGAATTTTATCCTAAAGACGAATTTACCAATCGTCCCATGCGCTTCTTTGTGGCAGAAATTGTACGCGAAAAAATATTCTTTAATTACGATAAAGAAATTCCTTACAGCACCGAAGTAGTGATAGAAGAATATAAAGAAGAAGAAAAACTAGACCGCATCCGCTGTGCCATTTATGTTGAGCGCGAATCGCAAAAACCAATCATAATTGGCAAAGGTGGCGAAGCACTTACTAAAATTGGCAAAGAAGCCCGCGAGCAAATAGAAAGTTTTATTGGCAAGAAAGTATTCTTGGAATTACGTGTAAAAGTGCGCGATAAGTGGCGCAGCAACGAAAAACTACTCAAGCAGTTCGGTTACTAAACAAAACATAGCCTACAACTCAAAAACACGCACTTCTTTTAAATCACTGCAAGCAGCAGCAAGCGTTGCTATACTTTGCTGCAATACCGGGTGAAGAACAGTTGGCGCAATTTCCAACAAAGGTTGCAATACAAAGTTACGCTCGTGTAAGCGCGGGTGCGGCACCTCCAATGTAGGCAACTTGAACACGCTGTCTTCCATCAGTAAAATATCAATATCTATTTCGCGCTCACCCCACACCTCGCGTTGCTGCCGCCCCGCCATTCCCTCAATAGCCTTCAACTTGGCCAGCAATGTTGCTGGTTCAAAATCTGTTTCAACCGCAATTGCCAAATTCAAAAAATCAGATTGGTTTTCCTTACCCCACGCAGCCGTTTCATATACTTTCGATTGCTGCACTATTGCACCAACCTGCGCCTGAATTAAACCCAATGCACTTCTTAAAAACTCCAAACGCGGCTCTATGTTCGTTCCAAGTAGTAAATAAACCTTCATGCGCTTCAAAAATATTTAATATTGTCATTCGTTTCCTTGCAACTATCCATAATTTATGAAACAGTTCTTAAAATTCACACTTGCCACCATTGTAGGCATTTTCCTATTCACCATTATTTCGGTTTTTGTATTAGCAGGCATTGCAGCAGCAGCCGGAGGAAAAAAACAAATTGAAGTACCCGCCAACTCTGTACTAAAACTCGATTTAAATTACAGCATACCTGAGCAAACTACCGACAATCCTTTTCAAGATATAGACTTTAGCAGCTTTAAACCCAAATCTGCACTCGGCTTATTGGATGTGCTTAAAACCATAGAGCTTGCCAAAAACGATAAAAACATTGCAGGAATATATTTGCCAATGGGCATAAATACCAATGGCTTTGCTACTCTAGAATCTATTAGAAACCAATTGATAGACTTTAAAAAATCGGGCAAATTTGTATATGCCTACGGAGTGGTTACATCACAAAAAAGCTACTACTTGGCAAGTGTTGCCGATAAAGTTTTTTTAGATAAAAACGGCTATTTGGAACTGCGCGGTATGGGTACGCAAATCACTTATTTCAAGAATGCTTTCGATAAAGCCGGCATAGAAGTGCAAGAGTTTCATGTAGGAAGTTTTAAAAGTGCTATAGAGCCATTTATTAGAACAAACATGAGTGAACCTAACCGCGAACAACTCACCATGATTTTAGGCGATTTGCAAAACCATTTTGTAAAAGGAATTACCGAACAACGCAAAATTTCTGCCGAAAATTTTCAAAATATGTTAGATAGTCTAAAAGCCACCAATGCCGAAGAATGTAAAGCTCTAGGCTTAATAGACGAAGCATTGTATTACGACCAATTGCTAAACCATCTAAAAGATAAAACCGGAGTAAAAGCCGCCAAGGACGTAGAACTAGTAGAGTTAAACAAGTATGCAGGCAAATTAGATAAAGAAGATAAAAGCGAATCTGCCAATAAAATTGCAGTAGTAGTGCTCGAAGGAAATATTGTTGATGGCGAAGGACAAGAAGATGAAATTGGAGGCGACCGTGTAGCAAAATTATTGCGTAAACTGCGTGAAGACGAAAAAGTAAAATCTATTGTAATGCGCGTAAATTCTCCCGGAGGCAGTGCCGTTGCCAGCGACCTTATTTGGCGCGAAGTTACATTGGCAAAAGAACATAAACCCGTTGTGGTTTCATTTGGCAATGTTGCAGCATCTGGCGGCTACTATATTTCTTGTGCTGCCGATAGAATTTTTGTACAGCCCAATACCATTACAGGCTCTATTGGTGTATTTGGTTTAATTCCAAACTTTAAAAAATTGATGAACGAAAAAATTGGTGTTACCACCGATGAAGTTGCACTTTCTAAACACGCCAATTTTGGAGGCGGCCTAAAACCTTTAGATGCCTTTGAAAGCACCGTGATACAAAAAGAAGTAGAGCATGTTTACACCACCTTCCGCCAAAGAGTTGCCGATGGTAGAAAAACCGATACCGCTGCCATCGAAAAAATTGCCCAAGGCAGGGTATGGACAGGCACACAAGCTATCGAAAGAAATTTGGCAGACGAAATTGGAAACTTAGATAACGCCATTGCCTTTGCAGCTAAAAAAGCCAGTTTAAAAGACTATAAAGTGAAGGTTTATCCCGAAGAAAAATCGTTTGCCGAAAAAATATCTGAAAGCTTTGGCGAAATGAAGACAAGCTGGGTAAAAGAAGCTTTAGGCGAACAATACGAAATTTTCAATGCCATCAACCGCCTGAAAAAAACCAGCGGTGTGCAATGCAGAATGCCACTCGAAACAGAATCGTTGTAATGAAACTTCACCGCAACCTCGTACATGCTGTTGCACAAGCAATTACACAAATTACAGAAGAAGCAAACCATGCCGAAACAGTAGTAGAAAATTTGCTGGCATCTAACAAAAAATGGGGCGCCCGCGACCGCCATTTTATAGCAGAAAATATATATGAAATTATTCGCCATCAGCTATTACTCCGGCACTGTGCCAATAGCAGCAATCCTTTTCATTTACTGGCTGCACGCTATACACTGCAAGGACTAGAAATACCCGATTGGGCCGAGTTTAAGGATTTTACTTTTAGCCCCCCCGGTGCCGATTTGCCATATAAGATAACCTACTCTATTCCCGATTGGTTAAATGAGTTTGGTATAGACCAATTAGGCGAAAAAAACTGGCAGCAAGAAATGCAAGCCATGCACACAACCGCCAAAACCTGCTTGCGTATAAATACGTTAAAAGCTACCGCAGCCAACGCATCTAAACAGCTCGAAGCAGAAGGAATTGCGTTTACTGCCTCCGATAATTTTTTGATACTCAACGATAAAAGGAATATCCAAAACACCATTGCTTACAAAAGCGGATGGGTAGAAATACAAGACGGCAACTCACAAAAAATTGCACCGCTGCTGCAAGTAAAACCTAAAGAAATTGTAATAGATGCATGTGCAGGAGCAGGTGGAAAAACACTCCAACTGGCTGCCGAAATGAAAAACGAAGGACACATCTTTGCACTTGATGTTTTCGAGAAAAAGCTGCAAGAACTTAACCGAAGGGCACAGCGTGCAGGAGCAAAAAACATCAGTACTTTAGTTGCCAACCAAGCCACCTTAAACCAACTTAAAAATAAAGCCGACAAACTACTGTTAGATGTGCCGTGCAGCGGATCAGGAGTGTTTCGCAGAAAACCCGACAGCAAGTTTAAGCTATCGCCTCAGCGCATGCAGGAATTGCAAAATCTGCAATGGCAAATTCTTTCTACATACCACACCATGCTAAAATCGGGAGGCACCATGCTGTATGCTACTTGCAGTATTTTCCCTAGCGAAAACAACTTTCAAGTCCAACGATTTTTGAACGAATACGGCACACAATTTTGCTTAGAAAAGGAATACTTCCTTTCTCCGGCAGAAACCGGATTAGATGGTTTTTACGCAGCCGTGTTTACCAAAAAATAAACACACATACGGTTTACCACATTGGAAAACTTGCAGGATCGGTTTCGTGCATTATACCATAAATAACCTCAAATACCTCTTCGGCATTTGGCTTACTAAAATAGTCGCCATCGCTGCCATAAGCGGCACGGTGTGCTTTTGCCGTAATAGTGCAAGGATTACTATCTAACCAACGAAAAGCACCCTGCTCTTCCATTACCTGCTGAAACATATATGCTGCCGCTCCTCCCGGAACATCTTCATCTAAAAACACTACTCTGTTTGTTTTTTCAATACTCTTTACAATACTGCCATGTATATCAAACGGTAATAGTGTTTGCACATCTATCAGCTCTACTGAAATTCCTCTCTCTTCCAATTGCTGTATGGCTTCTTGCGCTACACGCACACAACTTCCATACGTAACCAGCGTAATGTCTTCGCCCTCTTGCAATACTTCCGGCACGCCCAACGGCACTGTAAACGAACTTAGATTATCCGGCATTGTTTCTTTCAATCTATAACCATTTAAGCATTCTACCACCAGCGCAGGCTCATCGCTTTGGAGCAAAGTATTATACATTCCCGCAGCCTGCACCATATTGCGCGGCACACACACATACATTCCGCGCAGTGCATTTATTATCATACTCATTGGCGAACCGGTATGCCATATTCCTTCTAAGCGATGCCCGCGGGTGCGAATAATGACGGGTGCTTTTTGAATACCATTGGTGCGGTAGCGCAAACATGCCACATCATCGCTAAGCGGCTCCAAACCATATAGCAAATAATCGAGGTACTGTATTTCTGCTATTGGACGAATGCCACGCATAGAAAGCCCTATGGCTTGACCCATAATTGTAAGTTCTCTAATGCCGGTATCAAAAATTCTATGCTCGCCAAACTGCTGTTGTAAACCCGAAAAACCTTGGTTTACATCGCCAATCTTTCCAACATCTTCGCCAAACGCAACTACATTCTTATAGCGGTTAAACACTCCTTCAAAAAATGTATTGAGTACTTCATAACCATTCAGCACTTTAGATGCAGCCGAAAACTCGGGTTTTACCTCTTTTACTTTTAGTGCATTGTAAGGTGTTTCGCTGTGGTGGTTGCGGCTGTATATTTGTTGGTAGCTATGTTGCAGGTTGTTTGTAAATGCTGCTAAGTTATTATAGGCAAAACCACCTTCGCCCGCAGCGTTCCATAATACTTTTTTGGTAGCTTTCAGTATATCTTTCCTTACCGGATCTACACTTTTTTGCAAGGCTTTAATTACCGATGTTGCAAATTCGGTATTTCCTACTTCTGCACCTGCATTTTCAATAAGTTGTATAGCTTCTTCTATTTCATCTTTTATTGAACTTGTAAAACTATTCCATGCTGCTTTCTGTGCCGCTCTTACTTCTTCTTTTGCTTTCGACTCAATATCCAGCAGCACGTCTTCGGTTGCAATACCATTTGCCAATATCCATGTTTTCATTTGGTAGATGCAATCAAATTCTTTTTCCCACTCCAAACGTTCTTTACTTTTGTAACGCTCGTGCGAGCCTGAAGTAGAATGCCCCTGCGGCTGCGTAACTTCTGTGATGTGAAACAAAGCCGGGCGGTGCGTTTTGCGCATGGTGGCTGTGCCTTGCAAATAGGTTTGTACTAACTTTGGATAATTCCATCCTTCGCACACATATATATCTATACCTTCGCCTTGCTCGTTCGCTGCAAAGCCACTCAGCACTTCCGATATACTCTCTTTAGTAGTTTGATACTTCTTTGAAACTGAAATACCATAGCCATCGTCCCACACATTTATGGCCAAAGGTACTTGCAGCACACCGGCTGCATTTACGGTTTCCCAAAAGTGCCCTTCGCTGGTGCTGGCATCGCCAATAGAAACGAAACTTATCTCGTTTCCTCCTTCAGAAAAGTATTCAAATCCTTGTTGCAATTCCGGATTGTTTCTATACATTTTTGAAGCTAAGGCAATACCCAGCGAGCGCGGCATTTGCCCTGCCGTTGGCGAAGCATCTGCCGAAGTATTGTATTGCGCTGTATGGTTGAGCCACTCGCCCTTTTCATCTACAAATGGTGTTGCAAAATGTGCATTCATTTGCCTGCCTGCACTAAATGGATCGTGTGCAGCATCGGGATGCGCATACAACTGTGCAAAAAACTGCCGAGGCGAAACTATGCCAAGTGCCAGCATCCAAGTTTGGTCGCGGTAATAGCCACTGCGCCAATCCCCCTTTTTAAAACTCTTGGCAAGTGCTATTTGTGCCACTTCTTTTCCATCGCCAAAAATGCCGAACTTAGCTTTTCCCGTAAGCACTTCTTTGCGCCCAAGTAAGCTCATTTCTCTGCTGATGCATGCAATACTGTAATCTTTCAGAACCTCTGTTTTAAAGTCTTCAAAAGAGAGTTTCTCTGCGTCATTTTTCACATTGCTCATGCGGGCGAAGATATACCAAAGCTGTGGTTAGCCAAATGGCGCGCTGCAATAAAAAACAGGTACCGTTTACGGTGCTTGCACCACTTTCTTATTCATTCAAAAAAAATATAGCTTTACTTACTTTCCAAACACACACAAGTATGCTTAAATCTAAACACATACAATCGTACCTTACACATAAACCCAGCGGCAAATTCGATGCTATTGTAATTGGCTCCGGCATGGGTGGCATTGCCACTGCCGCACTCCTAGCAAAAGAAGGCAAGCGTGTATTAGTACTGGAAAAACACTACACACCCGGAGGTTTCACGCATACCTACATGCGCAGAGGCTACGCTTGGGATGTGGGCGTGCATTATGTGGGCGAAATGCAGAACAACAAAAATCTAATGACAAAACTTTTTCACCATCTGAGCAATGGGAAATTGCAATGGGAAGACATGGGTGAAGTATATGACAAAATGATTTTTGGCAAAGAAGTATATGAATTTGTGAAAGGAAAAGAAGCTTTTAAAACCAAGATGAAAAGCTACTTCCCTGCTCCCGAAGATCAACAAGCTATAGACAACTACGTGCAGGCAATTTACGATGCCCAACGTGCTCAAATGAATTATTTTATTGAGAAACTCTTACCCAAATTTCTACAACCTCTATTAAGCAATTGGTTTCGCAAAAAGGCATTAAAGTGGAATCGCACAACCTTAGATGTATTGCAATCTATAACCAACAACCCAAAACTTATTGCAGTACTTACCGGGCAATTTGGCGACTACGGCTTGCCACCGGCTGAAAGCAGTTTTATGATGCACGCAGTTTTAGCCAAACACTACATGCGTGGCGGCAGCTACCCGGTTGGCGGATCCGGAAAAATTTTCGACACCATTGCACCTACTATTTGCGAAACCGATGGGCAAATTTTTGTAAATGCAGGCGTGCAAGAAATTATTATCGAAAACAACAAAGCTATAGGTGTAAGAATGGAAAATGGCAATGAATATTTTGCACCTGCCATTGTAAGCAATGCCGGAATTTACAATACATTCCGCAGTTTACTGCCCAAAGAAATTGCTACCCGCCACGGATTTGAAAAGCAATTAACACAACTAAAACCATCGGTTGGGCATGTGTGTCTTTACATTGGGCTGCGCCATTCCAAAGCATCGTTAAATTTGGGGAAAGCCAACTATTGGATTTTTCCTGATAACTATAATCACGACCAAAATATTAAGAACTACATTGCCAACCCCGATAGCGAAATTCCTGTTGCTTATGTATCTTTTCCATCGGCAAAAGACCCTGCTTGGGAAAACGAATTTCCGGAGCGCTCTACCATAGAAATTATTACGCTTGCACCTTACGAATGGTACGAAGCATGGCGCCACCAACCATGGATGAAACGCGACAACGACTATAAAGAGAAAAAAGAAAAACTAAGCCTGCGCCTTCTCGAAAAACTCTTTGAACAAGAACCGCAACTGCGCGATAAAATTGATTACTACGAACTTTCTACACCGCTGAGCACCGCTCACTTTACCAACTACCAAGCCGGAGAGCTTTATGGAATAGACCATAATGTGCAACGCTTTAACCAAACCTTCTTACGTCCCAAACTACCTGTAAAAAACTTATACCTAACCGGACAAGATATTGTAAGTTGTGGTGTGGGTGGAGCACTTTCGGCAGGCCTGCTTACAGCCTCCGCCATTACCGGAAAAAATTTACTCAAAACATTGTAGCACATACCTCATTTTGCTTTGTATAATAGTATCGGCTAGGCATTCCTTTCTGCTACTAACCTCATACACTACAGTTTTTTTTATGTACGTTTGTTGCACAAGTGCTGTAAAGCAAATTCAAAATACTTTTACTTACCACGTTGAACAATAGCCAACCATAGGTTTGCTTTCTTTTGTTCAACTTACCAATACGGTTGCAGTATATTCTTTGAAGTTGTATTTACGCTTTTAAATTCATTGTTACATCGGCTATGCACACTCATAAAAAAATATGATGTTAAACAAAGGAATACCTATTGCAACTTCCCTGAGTGCCACCTTCAACAACAGCAATTCCACCCAAAAAAAGTACAACAAAAAGAGACTGTTCAAACTCTCTGTCATCGCCATTTTTATTGCCGTGTGCATTAGCTTTATCGCTAAATTTTTAGTGAAGCTGATTGATTTAATTACCAATGTTTCTTTCTATGGAAACATTGCACTAACCGCAGCAAGCCCTGCAAATAATAACTACGGATGGTGGGTAATAATAGTGCCCGCTATTGGTGGCTTACTGGTGGGGCTGATGGCACTGTATGGCTCTAAAGCCATTCGCGGGCACGGTATTCCGGAAGCTATGGAACAAATACTAACCAATGAGAGTAAAATAAAACCCTCCATTACTTTTCTTAAACCACTTTCGTCTGCTATTTCTATAGGCACAGGCGGTCCTTTTGGAGCCGAAGGGCCAATTATTGCCACAGGAGGCGCATTGGGCTCTACCTTTGGGCAGCTATTGCAAATTACACCCAACGAACGGAAAATTCTATTAGCATCGGGAGCTACGGCAGGCATGTCGGCCATTTTTGGGAGCCCTGTTGCCGCCATATTTTTAGCCATAGAATTATTGCTGTTTGAATTTTCGCCCCGCTCATTTATTCCGGTGGCACTGGCATGTATTACCGGAGCTGCCGGCCACCACTTGCTTTTTGAAGAAGGCGTTGTGTTTCCCATACATACTGCTTTACCTGCTGCTTCTAACTACGCACTGTTTTTTTACGGCATCATGGGTATTGCCATAGGCTTATTTTCTATTGCTGCCACCAAGATTGTATATTTCATAGAAGATACCTTTGAAAAGCTCCCCATTCATTGGGCCTGGTGGCCTGCTATGGGAGGAGTTATAGTAGGCATTATCGGTTATTTTGAACCTCGCACTTTGGGTGTGGGCTACAATAATATCACCGATATTCTTTCGGGTTCTTTGCCCATACAAATGGTGCTATCGCTGTGCATTTTAAAATTTGCATCCTGGGCAATTTCGTTGGGCAGCGGCACTTCCGGTGGCACCTTAGCTCCTTTGCTTACCATTGGCGGTGCTATTGGTGCGCTGGTAGGCAATGTAGGAATGCAGTGGTTTCCCGATGCAGGAATTTCCATTTCTTTATCGGCATTGGTAGGCATGTCGGCAATGTTTGCCGGAGCCTCGCGCGCCTTTCTTACTTCCATAGTTTTTGCATTAGAAACTACCGGACAAATAAATGCTTTGCTGCCACTACTTTCCACTTGTACTTCGGCATATTTTGTTTCTTATTTCTTAATGGACAACACTATTATGACCGAAAAAATTGCCCGCAGAGGTGTGGTTACACCTTACTCCTACGAACCCGATATTTTAGAAAAAACCCAAGTAAAACAAATAGAAACAGACAGCGGTTTAATAATTAGCAGCACCATGAAAATTGGCGAAGTGCGCAACTGGTTTGAACAAGAAACTGCATTGCAGTCTAACTACTTTATTATTGCCGATACCGGTGGTGCATACCTGGGTTTGCTAAGTTCTACCTCCTTATTTAGTTGGCACCACCACGCCAACGAAACAGTAGGAGCATTGGTAAAGCGAAAATATTTATGTGTGCATCCCGATGATACTTTAAAAACAGCCGTATCTACTATGGCAAAGGAAAATGTAGATTTATTACCCGTAATTTCGGGTAAAGAAATTACCGGAGTTTTATCGTACCAACACATACTCTCCGTTTACAAAAACGGCATTGATGAAAACGAGAAAAAACAAAAACACATTTCGCTGAGCCGCCAGCGATTGAAGATATTGGTGCAAGGGCAGAAACTGGTATCTCTTATTAAAACAAAGAAAGACGACAGTTAATTTCCTTGGCTTTATTTTGCAGCATCTACAATTAAAAATATACCGAATGGAAAAACGAATAAACCTCTCTAAAGTAGCACCCGAAGCATACACCGCCATGCTTGGATTAGAAAAATACCTTGCCCAAAGCGGCTTAGATCCCATACTTTATGAACTAATAAAAACACGCGCTTCGCAAATAAATGGTTGTGCTTTTTGCATCAATATGCACACGCGCGATGCGCTCAAACACGGAGAAACAGCGCAGCGTTTGTTTTTGCTCGATGCCTGGCGCGAAACCGAACTTTACACACCTAAAGAAAGAGCAGTTTTGGCACTCACAGAAGCAGTTACCTTAATTGCCGGCAACCATATAAGCAACGAAGTGTACAACGAAGCTGCGGCTCATTTAACCGAAAAAGAATTGGCAGCAGTTATTATGGCAATAGTGGCAATAAATGGCTGGAATAGAATTGCCATTACTACCAACTTACCTTTAGACTAACGAGTGTTAGCATCCTGTTTCCCTCCTAAAAAAGTAAAGAAGTTATCTCCTTTTCTATTTTAAGAAAGGATTCTACCTTACTCGTATAAACTCCAAATCATTTAATTTGCACTACAATAAACCTAAAAAAAGCAGCTATGATAATATACTACATAATTGGAATAATAGCCATTATAGTATTAGTTTATGGTTTGCTAAAGCGCAGCAAAACCAATTATAAACAAACAAGTAGAATACAGCATAACTCAAAATCAGAAACTCCGGCAGAGTATCAAAAAGCTATAACCCAAATGGCTACTACGCAGCTTAATAACACTATTGGTTTATCAGAAAAACATGAATTTATACCCATAGAACATATAGCTTTCACCAATTCCGGCTCTCGCCCCACTAACCAAGATGCTTATTTTGCAGATAAAAATCTTTTTATTGTTTGTGATGGTGTTGGAGGCAATGCCTATGGAGAGGTTGCATCTAAAATTGCTTGCACATCATTAGCCCACTATTTTGCAGAAAACCCTACAACCACCTACGATTACCCATACCTGAGCCGAGCATTACACCGCACCGTTCAGCAGTTTAAAGAAACCACAAACAAATACCCCGAAACAAAAGGTATGGCAACTACGGTTGCCTTAATTGTGTTTAACAAGGCAGGTGCAAACATTGCCTGGCTGGGCGACAGCAGAGTATATCACATTCGCCACGGGCAAATTCTTTTTGTAACCGAAGACCACTCCTTAATAAACGAACTCTCCAAAAAAGGAGAGGATACTTCTGCAATTAAGAAAAACTTTATTACTAAATCTCTAAATGCCAAAGCAGATAGTGAATTTTCTATACAAACACTTTTGGAAACCGAAATTCAAAAAGGAGATTATTTTTTCCTTTGCACCGATGGCGTTCTCGAAAATATTACAGAAGAAATTCTATGCAGGGAATTAAGCAGTGAGGACTCGGTTAAAAATAAAGCGCAAAAAATATTCTCTTTATGCGAGGGAAATACATCAGATAATTTTACATTTCAACTCATCGAAGTATAACACATGGAAGTATCTCTACCATCTTTTAGAAAACGTTTCACTTACGACCCGCAAAAAGACCTGCTTGGCAAAGGTGGCTTTGGCGAAGTGTATAAAGCGTATGATAACGAGGACCAGCACTATGTTGCCCTCAAAATATCGCAAGGCACAGCCGATAACAAATACAATCTGATTACTGAAATCAAGCGTTTCAAAAAACTAAACCACCCCAATATTGTAAAACACATAGAGGCGTATGAAGTAAATGCAGGCAGCACCGATATACACGGCAATCCAATTTTATATCATGTTGGCATACTCGAATATGCCGATAGCGGTACGTTTGCCGATTTGCTTAAAAAAGGCACTCCCGATTATCGCGTAATAGAAACCCTCGCTAAAGACATTATTGAGGGGCTTGCCTATTTGCATAAAGAGGGCATAATACACCGCGACCTAAAACCCACCAACATTCTCTTATTTAACGAGGGCGAAAAGCTACGCGCTAAAATTACCGATTTTGGCATTGCAAAAAATACCAATGCCACAACTGCAAGCACCCAACTTGTTGGCACGGTGGAATACATGGCTCCCGAATATTTTACTACAGGTGATATCACTCCCGCCAGCGATGTTTGGAGTTTAGGCGTTATGCTCCTCGAAGCCCTTACCGGCACTCACCCCTTTGGCAAAACCTCACAAGGTTTAAGCAACGAACAAATTATTGCCAATATCCTGAACAAAGACATTAGCACAGCCACTGCAAACCTCACAGAGCCACTCAAAAAAATTGTTACCGATTGCCTAAGGCGCAAAGTTGATTTAAGAGCACAAAGTGCCGAAGTATTTACTACCTCATTTTTAAACCCTACCAATAACCCCTTTGAAGAGCAAACGCAGGTAATTGAAACAAAGAAAAAAGAAGCAAGTAGCCAAAGTAAGAAACCGAAGTCGAAAAGGTTATGGAATGCATTGTTTAACTTCGAATTATCTAATGGAAAATGGAGAAAATTCATCGCTAAAGAGCTAATGGTACTTTTAGCGTCAAGTATAATATCGTTACTTCTTCCTTTTTTATTATCCACAATTCTATACTCAGTTTCTCTTGTTAAAAAAAATAAAATTGAGTCGGAATTAAAAATCATAAATCCTCAGATAGACAGCTTAAAATCTATGATAGATTCCCCGTTCAAATTTTCAGATAGTTACTTTGGCTGGCATCAAAAAGACTCTTCAAGACTATATACTGATTTAGGAGGAGTTTATGATGAACTTTGTTACTGGATAGCCATTGATAAATTGAATTTTGATAGTGAGCTTTCTGACATTAGGCAATATAGAAGTGTTTCTTATTTTTCCTTTGCGCAATACGCTCGTAGTAAACTAAAAAATAATGACCAAATTTGGCTTGTTAAATTGCAAACAGTTTTAAGAGATCACGATGACAATTGGGAAAATTTCAACCTAGTAAGTGCTATAGAATCCGTGAACAATTTATCGCTTGATATGCCTCAAGGAGGTGGCGACAATACTTCGCTCTTCCCAGATTATATATTTGAACCATCTTACTTTATAGAAGAAATTTCAAAGCGTATTAAGATTGAGGGGTGGGTGGATTGGTTCTTCGAATATAGAGTTAATAAAAATCCTTTATTCATAAAATATTTACAGACGAAAGAGGTAAAAAACATATCAGAGTTTGTTTCACTCTTTGAAAAAGTATTTGAATGTAACAGATTGGAGGAGCGGAAAAAGAAATTGCAATATGAACTACAATATAAACTACAATATGAACTACGTAAAACTGAAAATTTTTGGGGCATGAATACCATAGGTGATAATGAAATTGAATTATTTCCTTTCTTATTCTTTTACCCTTTCCGTTTTACCATAGCGATTATTTTGTGGTCTATTAAAACTTTACGAAGCAACTAATACATCTATGCATAAAATTAATGGTATAAAAGGAGTAAACATGTTTTGTCGGGTGATGAAAGACCTCTGCAAGAGAGGAGAATACAATGAGATTAAAAGTTCGTTCATCTCATCACAGCAGATATTCTATAAGACATTTATCTCAAAGGGTAAAACACTCTATCGTTGCAGAATTCACACAGAGACTGATATTGGTAAAAAATTCAAATTGTTTAAAGACGTAGGTTACAATAGAGATTCTTCAAAAGTCAAACTTGGGCGTTGTAATGAAAAAGGTCAAGGAGTATTTTATTGCTCCGAAAATATTTGGGCAGCTTTTCTTGAAACAAAACCGTTATTAAAAAAGCCAGAGCCAATTATTGCAACAATAACAGAGTGGACTGCGGAATCTGATATTGAAATGAGATTTGTAATTCAACCTTTTCCGAGCAAGCGCATACATCCGTATGAAAACGACTTAGGAAAACTGTATGATGCTGAAATGATCGAAGTCGAAAGGGAAGAAAAGATTACTACAGACCTATATTTTGAGTTTATCAATGATTTGATGGGATCAAAAGGTGAAGAACATTATCTCATAACTACTGCTTATGCAAATATTGCTTTTACAAATTCAAACGGTTTAGTTTACAGAAGCGTAGTAGACGTAGATTCATACAATGTAGTTTTTAAGAAAGATGTTGAGGATATGGGGCTTATTAAACTTACTAATGCCAAATGGGTTTCCATCTTACCTCAAAAAGTTGAGTCTCCATTAGAAACCGATTATGATATTGACGAGAAGTATTGTAAAGAAATAAATCAAGAAGAGAAACTGATCGTGTGGTAGTTCCAATTTCCATAAATAAATAAGTTTCATGGCAAATCATAACTCAATTCCCGAACTTCAGTTAGTGGCAATGAAGGAAACTTTGAATGCTGTATATATTCTCTTAGCAGATGAGAATATTTCTGGTTCTCTTTTTATTAGTCACAATAAAATAATCAACAAGTGCCGTTATGGTTATCCGTCAGCAATTCTGTTATTTTCATTTATTGATGCAGTTGACACACTTTACAACAAAGGCAAGTATAAAATCGCATTTAGGATATTAAATGATGAAATATTCGGCTCTCAAAATCTAAAAGAAAAAGCGTGTGACAACCTATACGATAAATATCGCAGTAGTTTATCTCACAATTTGGCTTTGCCTGATAACGCTTTCTTGATTTTTAGTTCTGAAAATCCCAAAGCTTTTATATCAAATGCTAATCCCAACAAAATTGACCAAGTAAACTTGCACGCACTTTTCAAACTATGTGTTTCAGCATTTGAACATTTGAATAGGGAACATCCGCAGGTATTTCACTCCTCTGAACGGATTAAAAATATTATTCAAAAAGGATTAGACTTTACAGGTATTCCAAAGGCATGCGATTCACCATCTGGAGCTACTTATATTTCTCCAATTGATAAAGACATAGTGTAATACATCGTTCTATGATTAACTTCTTCCTAAAAATAGTAAACACTCCTTTCTTGCAATGAAAGGCACCACAGAAAAACAAGGCAAATGCAATTCAAAATCTGGCTGGCCTTACCTTGCTTGCCAATGAGTAATTATGACATTTTGGGAGGGCAACAAAAGAGTAGGTTAAGGGTTATCAATCACTACTTTAAAAACGCAGCAATTCTTTCCTGCAATACCTTCACGCTTTCTGTATCCGCCAAATGTGCCAGCATGGTTTCAGGCGTTAAAAAAGCTAATTGTTGCTGTAAGTATTGTCGCACGTTTTCAGGTGCCTCTTCAATATTATTTTCCCATTGGCTGTTGCCTGCTAATAAATAGATAATGTCTTCCATATCGTGGCTGGTGCGCGGGTCTTTACCTCGGTCGGCAAAGGCGGCAAACTTGGTGGCTAAAAAGTAGGGTAGCGGCAGCAACTGCACCTGTAGGTTGCTGTTTACTTTTTCTTTAAACACAAACGGTAATCCTTCTGCAAACCACACATTGGCAGGCGCCCACCCAATGGCGCGGGTACTCATTACATCAACTACAATATCGCTGTATCTGAATCGGCAAAGCACTAAATCTTCCGGTGTTTGTTTAAAGCCACGGGCAGTAAGCTTTTCGCGCACGGTTTCCAATTCGTGCGCAGTGGTTATTTCCAGAAAAAAATCAACATCCTTGGTTGGGCGGCTGTCTTCGCTCTCCGGGTCGGTGTACAAACCTACTGTAGCTCCGCCCACAAAAACCGCTTCATCGTTCAGGTCGCCAATAGCATGGGCAATCAGCGCAATGGCAGCCAGATTTTCTTCGCGCCCATTCATACATTTAACCGCTTTTTAATTTCTGCAATTGCCATTTGCTGTTCGCGCACTCTGCCCACGCGCAGGGCATCAGTTAGTGCCAATAACTCATATATATCGGGGTCGCGTAAACTGGCATCAATCGCACCCTTGTAAAGCGGTTCAATAGCACGCCCCCGTACCTTGCCTTTGGCATATTTCCACACATACGGCTCGCTGCTACGTATTTCGTTGTTCAAAGGCGGTGCAGCATGTGATGTAGGAATGCCCCTTACCATTTCACCCGGTCGCACCGGAAACACATAGCGAATACCGTATTGTAAAAAATCAATCAGCGCGGGTTTCATAATAATAGCTTTGTCCTCACTAATCAACCCGGCAAACACTGAGCGGCTGATAGAATAACTAAACTCGCCTAAGCTGATTTTCATTTGCTCGGCAATGTCTTTCATTATCCATTCGCGCTCTTTTAAAGAGGCAAGTTTTAGCAAGATAGCTACATCCTGCGGTTTCATTCCGGCATGTTTTCTCATGTTGTAAAGTTACTAATATTTCACAATTCACGAAATGTGAAATTTGAGTGCAAAACCATTGTAAATCAGTTATTTACTTAAACTTGTACTGAAAGTTAAAACAAAGTGTTTCACATTTTGTGAAACTACTTTTTTACCATATTAATTCGCAAATTGCGAATCAGCCGCTGGTTTCTACTTTCAGGAAATTGGAAGCTGAAGAGAACTTTTACTTTAATTTGTGCCAATGAAAACCTACACCATCGGTCGAAATTCCGAAGCCGACATTATACTCACAGCCCACTTTTGCAGCCGCGACCACGCTAAACTTACAATTAGCAACACGGGTAAAATCTTCTTGCAGGATATCAGCAGCAACGGCACAACCATCAACGGTAAAAAAATAACTAACCAAACCAGTGAAGTAAATTATGGAGATGAAATTCTTTTTGCAGGAGTAGAAAAATTAGACTGGAGTAAAATCGAAAAACCTCAACCAAAACATCCAATTCCTGCTCCGCCAATTCCTGCTCCTCCATTTGTAAAACGTTACGCGCTTAAAACAGTTATTGCCCTCTCATCAATCGGCTTGCTTTTATTGCTTTTCCGATTTATTAGCGGTGTTAATACTTCAAAACCGGAAATGCCACTAAGCGCAACTGAAATTTACAACCGTTACAAAAACACAGTTGTGTTGGTTGAAGTAAAATACTATGTGCGCATACACACCAAAGCAACCCAACTTTATTTCGGCTTAAAGCCCAACAAGGAAATTGATTTTAATAAAGATAAAAGTGAGTTACAGCCGCTTTCATCGGAGGGTACTGCTTTTTTTATTGATAGCAACGGAACACTTATTACCAATCACCACGTTATTAAACCCTGGCAATTCGATAGAAACCTGAAAGATTACTTTTTCACTAAAATTAAACCTGCAATTAAAAAAGCACTACGCGAAGGCGGTTGGGGCGAAGACGACCCCAAATTCTATGGTGAATTAGAAGCCATTTACATTTATCCAAATGGCAAAAGGTTCACTCCCGAAAACCGTATTCAATGCACCGAGCTAAAAATTTCTGATGATGAAGACATTGACCTCGCTTCTATTCAAACAATTTCCGGCAGTTTGCCGCAGGGTGTATCAATTATTTCGCGTAAAGAAACAGAACCCGATGAAACTAAAATTCAGGTAGGCTCTCCTGCTTTCGTAATTAGCTTTCCGTATGGTGATGAGTTAGCAACAAACGAAAGCAATGAACTAAATTGCACTTCTACAACAGGCAGTTTCACACAGCCTCCTGCCAAAAAATACATTCAATACTCAGCCCAAGTTGCAAGTGGCAGCAGCGGTTCACCGGTTTTTAATCAGTATGGAAAACTTGTTGCAGTTACTTACCTCGGATCTTCTTCGGGTCAAAGTTTTAATAGAGGAATTTTAATAAAATATCTCTCTATGCTTCAGTAAAACAAACAGCACATTGAGTGTGGCAATCTACTGCATTATGTTTAATCGAGCTACCATGAATTAACTAAAACAGCTTTTTATACACTCCTCCTTACAAAAAAACAGCCCCAATAGTTTACACTACCGAGGCTGAAAAATCAAAACTGCAAATAGCCTTCTACATCTTCTTCACTTTCACAACACGTACTTTCCATACCTCCGGTCCGCTCACTATATATTCCCATTTAAATGGTTCTTTACTCTCTGCCTCCATTTGGTAATATAGTGGTTTGGGGTCGTGATCGTTCGTAAACTCAAATGCTTCGCCCTGCTTAATATCTGCAAATGCTTTGTAAAACATTTCGTGGCGCTCGGTGGGCGGATAAGGGCGAATATCAAACTCATTCACTACCGAAAAACCATCATCTCCCAAGCCCGTTTTGGCATTCTTGGTAATGTGAATTACATATTCATTGAGTGCTTTCTTTTTGTAAATCCATGTGTGTTTACCTTCAAACTTATTTACAAAAACACCATGAATTTCTGTTGGGTCTTCTTTAGCAATAAGTTCCATAGTAGTTCCCGCTTCCATCATTCCATAACGGTGAAATACTACTTGCCGCCAATCTTTCTGCTCAATTTTACGAAGGTCTAAAAGTGTAGAAATATCGGCAAATTCGCGCCCTTGCGAAGCCTCTGTTCGCGTAACTTTTACTTTCCATTCTCTGCCACCTCGGCTCAAATATTCCCAACCAACCACATCGCCATAAATAGATCTAAATTCATAATACAGCGGAATGGGATCATGATCGTTTATAAAAATAAAATGTTCGCCCACCGGCAATTCTTTAAATAGCTGGATAAGCATTTCGTGGCGCTTAATTGGTATATATACGCGCACATCTAATTCTTCGATTACTGCTTCATTATTCATACTTAGAAATATTGTTTGTGTTACAATTCTACAATTTAACGGCATAAAAGTACTTAAATACTTTTATTTTAAAAATCTTTTTACTTTTGATGTGAAAATTTTATCACCAAACCATAGCAATTATGCAAACAGCTAATGAAACCGTTATCAATGTTCAAGAAATAGAACCACGGTTAAGACATCAAACTATATTTCAGGTATTTAATACGCTGCAAGAAGGTGAGAGCCTTATTATCCACAACAACCACGACCCCAAACCCGTGTACTACCAACTAATGGATTTACGCGGAAATATTTTCAGTTGGCAGTACCTACAAGAAGGTCCCGAATGGTGGGATATTCGCGTTACAAGAATTATACCTATAGTACCCACAGAGGATAAAGATTTCATTATCAATATTCCCATTATTGAACCACGCATGAAGCATGCCACTATCTTTCATGTGTACGACAGCTTAAAAGCCGGAGAATCATTTATTATCCACAACAACCACGATCCCAAGCCCGTTTACTACCAGCTTGCAGACCAACATGGCAACACTTTTACTTGGGAATACCTGCAACAAGGACCCGAATGGTGGGATATTCGCGTTACCAAAAAAGAAACTGCGCAGCAAACACCTGCATCAGAAAACAACACCACCGAGAACTTGCAACAAGGAGAAACAGTTTTAGATATTCCATCGCTTGAGCCACGCCTAAAACATCCTACCATTTTTAAAACTTTTGATAGCCTGCAAGCAGGCCAAAGTTTCATTATTCACAACGACCACGATCCTAAACCTGTATATTACCAACTACTAAATGAACGTGGCGATGTATTTACTTGGGAATACTTGCTGCAAGGGCCGCAATGGTGGGATATTCGCGTTACAAGAAAAGGCGAAGAAAGCACCGAAACCATTGGCGAAATAGTAGCCAAAGACATGCGCAAAGCCCAGGTTTTTAAAAAGTATGGCATTGATTTTTGCTGCGGAGGTAAAAAAACGGTGCGCCAAGCGTGTGCTGAAAAAAGAATAGATGCCACACAAGTAGAGCACGAACTCCGTCAACCCGTGCAAGGCATTACTTCCGGCAATATGAATTTCGATGATTGGAGTGTAGATTTTCTTGCCGATTTTATTGTAAACACACACCACCAATACGTACGCAAATACTTACCAGAAATTATGGGCTATGCCGCCAAAGTAGCACAAGTACACGGTACGCACCACCCCGAACTTCTAAAAATTAAAGAACTTTTTACACAAGTAAATCAAGAACTTTCGCAACATCTTATTGATGAAGAAAGCAAACTGTTTCCGGCAATTAAAGAGTTATCTAAAGCCAAAAACTCGCAAATTGCCTACAACAGTACCTCTGGCGAAACCTTCAATGCAATGGTGGCAGCCACCGAGCAAGAGCACGATAATGTAGGGCGCTTACTCGACCAAATACGGAAACTAAGCCACCACTATACCATTCCCGAAGATGCCTGCACCAGCTATAAACTACTCTTTAATATGTTAGAAGAATTTGAGAACGATTTATTTATACACATACATCTCGAAAACAACCTCCTTTTTCCTAAAGCCTTGGATATTGAAAAATCGCTTTCGTAATATACTTCCATTTGCTGCTGTAAATACCTGAATTGCTTTTTATTCGCGTATTTGCGGCAGCTTTTAAAACAGTATAAGTCCATAGCAAATGCTTATAAATGAACGAACCAAAATTGCAGCACTCCTAAAGCATCATCCCGATGCATTGGAAACAATAGTGGCCATAGCACCCGATTTTAAAAAGCTGCGCAATCCTATTCTTCGGGCAATTATGGCGGGAAGAACCAGCATTGCCATGGCATCGAAAGTAGGCAACTGCAAACCCGAAGATTTCTTTAAAGCATTGGCACCATTGGGATTTGAAATAGACAGCCATACCAAAGCAGAAGAAAAACCCATAGAAAAGCAACCGCAGCCGGAATTTTTGGCAACACGCACACCGGAGCAAATTATTCACTTCGATGTACGCGCCATGCTTGCAGAAGGAAACGACCCGCTCAAGCAAATTCAACAAAAAGCAAAAGCGCTCAATGCGAGCGAAACGCTCCTTATTATCAATAATTTTGAACCCGTACCGCTCATAAAATTATTAGAAAAACAAGGCTTTTCAACCTATGTAAACCACATAAATACCGATACCATAGAAACCTATTTTTTCAAAGAAAAAAATACCGAAGCCGATAATAACACAGCCGATGCAATAGAAGAAAACATCGCTACTTCGGGCGATTGGGAGCAGGTGCTTGCACACTTTCAAAACAACTTGGAAGAAATAGACGTGCGCCACCTAGAAATGCCGCTTCCTATGATAACCATTTTAGAAGCATTGGAAACCCTACCAAATGAAAAAGCACTTTATGTACACCATAAAAGAATTCCGGTATTTCTACTTACAGAGCTAAAGGAACGCCACTTTGAATACCGCATAAAAGAAATACAAGATGGTGAAGTTTATTTGCTCATTTTTAAAAATAGATAACCATTTATGTTAGCACCAAGCATTGGTGGCGGACTACAACAAACCACCAATTACAAAGTAGTAGTGCCGTTTTATGTTTATGCTGCCATTTCTTTTTTGGTGGCAACTGTGCTGCTATTGTGCCATACAGATATAGTGGAGTTACACTACTTCCAACCATACACATTGGCCATCACACATATTATGGCGTTGGGTTGGGCTACCATGATTATTTTGGGCGCTTCGCACCAATTACTTCCGGTACTGGTAGAAGGCAAACTCGATAGCAATTTACTGGCTTACCTTACCTTTGCAGCTACTGCAATCGGCATTCCATTTTTGGTAATTGGATTTTATATTTTTCATGTAGGCTGGGTACTGCAAACCGGAGCTGTACTAATAAATATTGGCGTAGTTTTTTACCTCCTCAATGTATTCGAAAGCTCATTTAAAAGCAAGCAACGCAATGTACATACCTGGTATATTCTTACTGCCGCGCTATGGTTGTTTTCAACTACTTTTTTAGGCTTATTATTGGTGTTCAATTTTACGCACCATTTACTTGCAAAAGATTCGTTGGCGTACCTTTCTATTCATGCACACTTAGGCATTGCAGGCTGGTTTCTGCTCTTGGTAATTGGAGTTGGGTCGCGTTTAATTCCCATGTTTTTAATTTCAAAATATAACAACAACCAATTGCTATGGTGGATATACGGTTTGGTGAATATGGGCTTGGTAAGTTTCCTTCTTTTTAAGGTATTAGATTTCCCTGCTGTGTACTTCTATGGCTCTATTGCTATTGCATTTAGCGGCATAGTATTGTTTAGCATACATTGCATAAAAGCGTACCGCGTTAGAATCAGAAAAAATGTAGATGAACAAATGAAAACATCGCTGCTTTCGGTACTGCAAATGCTGCTTCCGTTTGTGGCACTCATTACCACACTTCTTATTTTGCCTGCAGAAAAATATCCACGCATGGCATTGCTTTACGGCTTCTGTATTTTCTTTGGTTGGCTTACTGCCATTATTTTGGGCATGACCTTTAAAACACTTCCATTTATTGTATGGAACAAAGTATATCACAAAAAGGCACATGCCGGTAAAACACCTGCACCCAAAGAGCTTTTTAGCGAAAAAATTTATCGAGCCATGTTACACTGCTACCTTTCCGGCTTTGTATTGTTTGCCTTAGGCATTATTCTTTTCAATACGGTTGTATTAAAGCTAGGAGCCGCTGCATTGGTTGCTGCTGCTGCATTGTATGTATTAAACATTGGAAAAATTATTCTTCACCAACCAAAAAAATTATGAGCGTACACGTAACTACCAACGATACTGCCAGATGCAATTTTGCACTCATAGGACTCTACAATGTATATGATCCAGAAATAGGATTAAACGTGGTGGATTTGGGTTTGATATATGAATTAGACTTTAATGAAGCCGATAAAAAAGTTACCGCCACCATGACACTCACTACTCAATTTTGCCCTATGGGAGATGCCATTACAAGCGATGTTACCGATTCGCTTGCCAATGCTTTTCCCGAATGGAAAATAGATGTAAACTTAACTTTCGATCCGCCTTGGGATCATTCAAAAATTTCTGCAGAAGGAAAAGAATCTTTAGGCCATTAAACTATGCTGAACCATACATGCAAAACTGCTATTAAAGCCGTAATTTACTTAGCAGGAAAAAGTAAAACAGGCGATAAAGCCAGTATTAAAGAAATTGCCGAACACATCAATGCCAGCGAACATACCGTTGGTAAAACTTTGCAAACATTGGTGAAGCAAAAAATCATCAACAGTTTAAAAGGTCCCTCCGGTGGTTTTTACTTAGATGAGAAGCAGCAAAACCTCCCTATTTTTAATATAGTTGAAACTATTGAAGGCAAGGGCGTTTTCAAAGAATGTGGCTTAGGTTTAAGCAAATGTTCTGCCACGCACCCATGCCCTATTCACAACGAATACAAGGTTGCCCGCGAGTTGATTGAAAAAATATTCAGAGAGCGAAAAGTAAAAGACCTCTGTACTCCGGTAAGCAACGGTCTGGCATTTTTAATGGACTAAAAACGCATGAAGCAATACTTCTTTTGCAATACACGCATTGCTTTATCTAATCTTTCCCGAAAAAATTTTAGAAAGCACAGCATCTGCCTCTGCAATACTCTTAACGCCAATGCGTAGATGGCTGCCATTATGCAAGTACAATACAATTCCGGTGGTACAGCCTGTATTAAAGAGCGGGTTACTGCCAAAGCCCATACCCGGCAACAAAAAAGGAAACTTAAAACTAACGGCACTTGCGCTTTTTACTTCGCTCCATGCTATTTGCTGCTGCTTATTAAATGGAGCAGCACTTACGCTTACTCCTTTAGCTGTAATTTCTAACTTGGTTTTAAATAGTAGCAGCATTGCCAACTCTGCCAATAATGCCACCACTACCGCCAATTCCATTACAAAGTACTTTCCATTGCCATCGAAATAGAAAAACAATAACAAAGCAGAAATTGCCACCAGTATTTTAAGGAGCACCCACTTATTTTTGTACTCCAATGTTTCGCTAAATAAAATTGTATTGCCAACTGCACTCATTGCTAATCTCTGTATTGCTCTATTACCTGAAGAATTACAGCATCGTCTTTTAGCTCTTCAAACAATTCAAAAATAATGGTGTGTAAATCGAAGTTAAGCATCAAGGCTTTTTCTAACGAAAGAATGGCTTCGTGTTTAATGCCTGCTTGATAGTAAAATACTGCTTTGATATAGATAATATCTGCCTCGCCTTCAAATTTTATTTCTGCTTCTTTTAGCAATGCAAATGCAGCTTCGTAATCTTCCAACTCATAATAAGCTGCTGCAAGGTTTATCCAATGCCCTTTAAACTTAGAATCGGTTTCTAAAATTTGCTCAAAGAGTGCTACTGCTTTATCAATATCTTCTATTTGCAAACATGCATCGGCCAAACCAAGCAAGTAGTCTATATTTTCTTTGCTCAACTTCACGGCTCTTTCATAAGCCGAAATTGCTTGACTCCAATTTTCTTCTTTCTTATAGGTTTCGCCCAATAAGTAAAAGGCTTCGGCATAATGCGGATCTATGGCAATTGCCTTGCGAATAAAGTTTCGCGCCTTAGGAATATCGTTTACCTTTTCGTAACACTCGCCTGTTTTTAAATAAAGCTCCTTTTGTGGCTTCCCAATTTTTATGGCTTCGTGATAAAAATTAAGTGCTGTGGCATATTCTTCTTTCATGAATAATACATCGGCAATGCAAATGTATCCGGCATCAAATTCTTCTTTGATGGCAACCACGTATTCAAAGGCATCTTGTGCATTATTCCAATCTTGCTTTCCGGCATAGGCATGGCCTAAATTAAACCACGCCAAATGGTTATACGGCATGGTTTCTATCAATGCTTTATGAAAAGCAATGCTATTATCGTAGCGCTCGGTAAGTTCATAAGCAAACCAAAGGCGATTGAGCGCTTCTTCGTTCTCGGGTTCAAAATGCAATGCTTGCTGCAGGCTTTCTATTACTTCGGCATAGCGCTCTTTATCTTCAAACACATCTGCTTTTTCTAAAAAAAGTTCGCAGCGGTCGGCATCGCTTTCTGCCAGATTAAACCCATTTTCTATTTCTGCCAAAGCGGCTTCGTGCTCACCTTTAAACAAAAGGATATCGGCACGAGTAAGCGCAATACGTACATCGCTAGGATCCAGCACTTCGGCATAGCCAATAAATTCCAGTGCATCGTCTAAGCGGTTTTGTTCGGCAAATACTTCGGCTTTTTTCAATAAAAACTCACCGCTAAAAGGAAATTGTTCAATAGCACTGTCAATTACATTCATTGCTTTTTTGAACTCGCGGTTGTCCTGATAATACAAGATTATTTTTTCAAAACTTTCTTCATCAAAATGAGGTGCTGTGTTTGTTTGCATTGCAGCTTCATATTGCTGAATCAATTCAATGATTTCACCAAAATCGGGGCTGTTAAATTCTTCTTCAAACATGTTGTGAAATTAACGTAAATGAAATGAAGGAATCGTTAAAACTCGCTCATCGAATTTAATTTTTTCCGGCTATACAGCGCAGAGGTTTTCCACATCTTAACTATGTGCGGGCAGAATAGAACCTACGCAAGTACCAAAGCCAATGCGAATACCATTTTTCTCTGCAAAAGCGCGTATAGTAATAGTATCGCCATCTTGCAGGTATTTTCTTTCGGTGCCATCGGGCAAGTGCAACGATTTTTTTCCACCTTCGGTAAGTTCCAACAAAGAGCCTAAAGAATCCGAAGTAGGACCGCTAATAGTGCCACTCGCATATACATCGCCCACTTGAATATTACATCCGTTTACAGTGTGGTGTGCCAACTGCTGGCGAATACTCCAATACAAGTATTTGGTGTTGCTGTTTGAAATTACCATAGAAGTTCCCGAAGCTGTGGTAAGCGTTACTTCCAGGTGTATATCGAAATTGGCATTACCGCTTTGCTGTTGCAAATATGGCAACACTTCCGGCTCTTGTACGGGCGATGCCGTACGCACTGCTTGCAAGGCTTCTAACGGCACTAACCACGGAGAAATGGTGGAACCAAAGTTTTTACCAAGGAAAGGACCCAACGGCACATATTCCCATCGCTGAATATCGCGCGCGCTCCAATCGTTGAAGATTACCAAACCAAAAATATAATCTTCTGCCACGGCAGTAGAAACACTTTCGCCCAGCATGGTTTCTTTACCCACTACAAAAGCCATTTCGAGTTCAATATCCAGTGCTTTAGTAGCACCAAAAGAAGGCATTGCAGCATCATCGGCTTTGGTTTGCCCTTTTGGCCTGCGAATTGGCGTGCCACTTACCACAATTGAAGAGGCTCTGCCATGATAACCAACCGGAAGATGCTTCCAATTAGGCATTAACGGATTATCGGGACGAAACAATTTGCCCACATTGGTTGCATGCTCTATGCTCGAATAAAAATCTGTATAGTTGGGAATATGAATAGGCAGCAGCATTTGAGCATCGCTTTGGTTTACAAATGCTTGCTCGCGCAGTGCAATATCGTTTTTAAGCTCAGTATTTTCTTCGTGCAGTAATTCTTGAATACGCTGCCTTACTTTATTGGTAGTTGGCTTCCCTAATGCTATAAATTCATTCAAAGTAGTTTTAGAAAATACCTGAACGTCTTTTACAATACCACTGAATTTACCTGCAGCACTTAATACGGCCAAGTCTAAAATAAAACTACCAATGGCAACTCCGGCACGTGGTGTGTGTGTTGCTGTTTTAAAAATTCCGTAGGGAAGGTTGTGCCAAGTAAAATCTGAGTTTTCTGAAACCTCCACCCAGCTTACATTTTTAAATGCTGTCATGCTTACAATTATTTGTTTTAGTAAAAGTATAGTTGCTGCGGTGCAAATATGTTGTTTAATAAGAATTGGCTGCAATTAGATGCATACAATGCAATTGAGCAAATTTTACTTCGCTTATACATCAAAACTCCAATCTTCACCCTCGTTAGAAAACTGCTTTCTGGTGGCAGCTTTCTGAATTTCGCGCTCAATAATTGCATCTGCCATTACTGCTGCAAAGCCATCTTGCGGATGCTTTAGCAGTTCCTCTTTCAATTTTTTTTCGTTCACATCTACCCGATAAAGCAACCACATTAAATGCTCCATGTTGCGCGAAGCAAGCTCTTCTATTCTGGCAATGAGCAGCGCTCTAAACTGCTGCCATTGCTCACTTTCGCTCAGTGTTGCTGCAGGCAGCAGTTGTGGGTTTATCTCAAAATTTTCTGCCAATTGAGTTTGAATATCTGTTTGCATGAGTTGTGTTTATTTCAAGAATTTTCGGGTATTTATTTTCTCACTCACACCCATTCCAAAGAGTGCAAAATCGTACTTTACAGGATCGTTTGGATCAAACATTTTCAACACTTCCGTTAACTCTAAAACAGTTTGCCAATCGCGCTGCGAGCGTTGAATTAGTCCTAATTTTCTAGAAACATTTTCTACATGTACGTCTAAAGGGCAAAGTAAATCGCATGGTTTAATATTGTGCCATAATCCAAAATCTACTTTATGCTTATCGCTTCTAACCATCCAACGCAGAAACATATTCAGGCGCTTGCAGGTACTCTTTCTTTCGGGTGTTGCAATATGCTTTCGGGTACGCAAAGGAGCTTCTTCCAACGAAAAAAAATAATGGTGAAAATTTTCCAGCCGCCACTCTGTTAAATGGCGCGACACTTTATCTTTTACATTTTTTGTGTGCCACAAAAAAGCATCTTCTAATGAATGATGTGCCGTGTAATGCTGCTTGAAAAATTCAATAAAATAAAGTGCATCGGTTGCATTGAAAGTTCTGTGTTTAAACTGCAAAAACGGTTTCAGGTCTTTTTGAGTATGATGCAATACAAAATCGTGTGGTGCATTATCCATCCACGCCATTAGTTTCTGAGCAGCATTTATGATAGATTTTCTATTGCCCCATGCCAACATAGCTGTCCAAAACGCTGCAATTTCAATATCTTGCAGTTTAGTGAATTGATGCGGAATTTGAATAGGGTCGTCTTCTATAAACGTGAGCGTATTAAACTGGTGGTATTTTTCTTCCAACAATTCATGTAACCGTTTGTTGTTCGCTAAACTTTTTGGGTGTTTAGTCATCGCACATTTTATGTGTAGATAATGACACAAATAAATGGTTTTCTTTTCTGTGTTTTGAAGCTATATAGTTATGCATAAAAATATATTGGTTCGTATTGGGTTTGGGATGGCATTCTTTTTGTGCCTTATTCCAAATTTATTGCCCGCACAAGAAGACTACTTTAGCCATTGGAATACCAACAAGGCCTGCAAGCATTGGGTAGATTCTGTTTACGAGCAGCTTACGCTAGATGAGCGCATAGCACAATGCTTTATGCTGCCAGCTTACACAGCCGGAAAAGATTACAATATGGATACCGTTTTGCGCCTTATTAGCGAAGGCAAAGCCGGTGGTGTAATATTCTTTAAAGGCAACCCAACGGCTCAAGTAAACTGGACCAATAAAATACAGGAAGCAGCCAAAGTAAAAGTAATGGTTGCCATTGATGGCGAGTGGGGACTTTCTATGCGCATAGACAGCACCATTGTATATCCAAAACAAATGGCATTGGGCGCTTTGGCTCACAACGAACTAATTTTTGAAATGGGTAAACAAATTGGCAAGCAATGCAAACGCATGGGTATTCATGTAAATTTTGCACCCAGCGTAGATGTAAACAACAACCCCAAAAATCCGGTAATAAACGATAGAAGTTTCGGAGAGAATAAATATAAAGTTACAGACAAAGCCATCCAATACATGCGCGGTATGCAAAGCCAAGGAATATTGGCTTGTGCCAAGCATTTTCCGGGTCATGGCGACACAGAAACCGACTCGCATTACGACCTTCCGGTTATCAATAAATCGCTACAACAATTAGAAGAAACAGAACTGTTTCCATTCCGAAAAATATTTAAAGAACATGTTGGCAGTGTAATGGTAGCACATTTGTATTTGCCACAATTAGACACTTCGAGCAGAATAGCCGGAACACTTTCGCCCAAAATAACCACAGAGCTTTTACGCAATCAAATGGGTTATGAAGGACTGGTATTTTCCGATGCGCTAAACATGAAAGGTGTAAGTAAATACTTTCAACCTGGCGTGGTAGATTCTTTAGCTTTTATTGCGGGAAACGATGTATTGGTATTTTCCGAAAACTGCGTACAAGGTATTTCAAAAATTCGTGCAGCTATAGATAGCGGCTTTGTAAAAGAGCAAGAACTAGAAAATAGAGTAAAGCGGATTCTATCGTATAAATATTTACTTGGCTTACACACATTCACGCCAATCAACAGCGAAGGTTTGGCAAATGATTTAAACGATTTCAACTATGCAAACACACAAGAAAAATTGTTTGAACAAGCTGTAACCATTGCTGCCAACTCCGATTCTTTAATTCCATTAAACACCAAAGAGCACTTAAAAAGAATAGCCACTGTGGGCATAAAAACCACTAAGCCAAGCACCTTTCAAAACATACTCAGGCAATGGTTAGAAGTAGATGAATTTACAGTAGAAAACGATACCCACACCAATCGATACCAAACACTCTTTGATACCCTTGCGCCATACGATGCGGTAGTAATTAGCCTGCATGGTCTAGGCAGACTGCCTTCCAAAAATTACAATGTATCGCAACAAACCGTGGCGTTTGTAAACAAATTGGCTGCCACTACCAAAGTAATTTTGATAATTCCGGGCAATGCATACCTGCTTGGCAGTTTCCCCAATATTAGAACTGCAATTGTAGCATACGATGAAAACGATGCTGCACAGCGCGCTGCTGCCAATGCTTTAATGGGAGCTATTCCGGTAAGCGGCACACTACCCGTTACCGTAGGAAACTTTACTGCAGGAACCGGATTTAAAATTGAAAAACCCGTGCGCTTACAGTTCTCTGTGCCTGCCGCTGCAGGTATAGACCCACTCGATTTACAACCTATTGGCGATGAAATTTTAGATGCACTTATTGCACATGCAATGCCAGGTTGCCAATTGGTAGTTACGCACGAAAACAAGGTTATTCTTAACCGCGCTTACGGCAACCCCACTTATGAATCTTCGCAAAAAGTTAGTACCACAGATTTGTTTGATGTGGCTTCGCTCACAAAAATTCTCTCTACCACGCTTGCTATAATGAAACTATACGATGAAGGAAAAATTGACCTCACCAAATCGGTAAACGAGTACCTCGACTTGCCTGCCGATGCTACCATAAAAAATATTATGATTCGCAACTTGCTGCTGCACCAAAGCGGTTTGAAACCTTTCATAAAATTTCATGACGCATTTAAAGATGCATACGATTTCCATTTAGTTTTTAAAGAAGTAAAAGACAGTATATTTTCTATTCCCGTAGCCGAAAACCTATTTATGCGTGCCGACTATAAAGACTCCATGTGGCACCAAATTATACACGCTCCGGTAAGCACCAAACCCAGCTATGTGTATAGCGATTTAAATTTCTACATTCTTCAAAAATTGGTAGAAAAAATTTCGGGTATGCCGCTACAGGATTATGTGCAAAAAACTTTCTACGAACCAATGGCATTGAGCAGAATCGGATACCTGCCCTTAAACCGCTTTGATATATTGCGCCTCATTCCTACCGAAATTGACACCTCCTTCCGCAAGCAAGTAATTCACGGCTTTGTGCACGACCCTGGTGCTGCCATGATGGGCGGTGTAGCCGGGCACGCAGGAGTTTTTTCTAACGCTATGGATGTAGCAGCCGTAATGCAGATGCTAATCAATAAAGGCAGCTATAACAATGTACACTTTTTAAAGCCTTCTACCGTAGCACTCTTCACCAAAAAATTAGGAACCAACTCGCGCAGAGCATTGGGCTTCGATAAACCTGAAGGCGATGAAAACAAACCAAGCCCTTGCTCCGAAAATACTCCGCTTAGTGCTTTTGGGCATTCGGGTTTTACCGGCACTTGCACTTGGGCAGACCCCGATACCAAAACTGTGTTTGTGTTTTTGAGCAATAGAGTTTACCCTGCTGCTTCAAACAATAAATTAGTAAAAATGAACTTGCGAACCAAGTTGCAACATATTGTTTACAAGGCTATTCGCAATCACGAAATACGATAATTCCTACTTTTTTATATAGCCGTTTTTGCCCAGTTGGTAAACGAGCCATCGCTGCATTTTGCACGCACCCAAAAATAACTTACGCTAGACGAACCGTTTGAAATAGCAACAGTTCCACTGGTTTGTGTACCCGATAAAATATTGCCTCTACTGGTTGATGAAGATGAAAATGAATACTCAAACAAAACACCTCCATTAGCATTAAAGCTATAGTTAATCTCCATGCTGTTTACTTTGTATGCATATAAATTTGAAGGCATTAAACACAACCCTGCACCTTGATTGTAGTTCTGGGGACAATGAAAACTCTTAGGGCCTGCCCACTTGCTATATTTACTTCCACCACAGTTTCCTCTTACATAAAAATCGTAAGTAGTGTTAGCATTCAAAACTGCTTGTGTAGTATATTTGTTATTGGTTCTTATTAGCTCACCTTCGCCAATTTTAAAACCGGTAGGGCCGTATTGAACATCAAAATAATCATTAGAAGCATACCAACTAAGCTCTGCCACACTGCTGGTAAATTCTGCTTCTAAGATACTCGGATTAGCACAAGTACTGGTAGAGCCATCAATTACAAACACTTGTGCATTAGACCATGCACCTTTTTCATTGCCGCAAACGGCTCTAAGGTAAACATCGTAAGTGCCATAATCTAAATTTTCAATTACCGGACGTGTGGCAGAAATGGTTTTTACAGTTCCATTACCCTTAATAAAGCCCGATATACCGTACTCAACTTCATACGTAGTATAAGCCGTTTGGTATATATTCAAATTAGCTTGTGTATTTTCTACAGCAACACTAAAATCAACTTGCGGGCAAGAATCTTCACCCCCTTCTTTCTTTGTACAAGCTGCCATACTGAATAGTAAAAGTATAGGCAATAAAAATTTTTTCATGTATGATGGTTTAGGCAAATATACAACTTCTCTGCTTACTTAAAGCTTTGTAACAAGATAAACTAAACTCCTATTATTATTGCTCCAAACATAAACACATGATACTTTGCGCAGATAGCGGATCTACTAAAACTCAATGGCTTACCCAAACCAAACAACTTATTGAAACCATAGGTTTTAATCCGCAGTTTCATACCACAGAAAGCATACATACAGCATTGCAAGAAAGCAATGACTTACTGCAAATTTGCGCACAAGTAACAAAAGTATTTTTCTATGGTGCCGGATGCAGCAGCCAAAGCAGAAATGCCATTGTAGCCAATGCGCTTCGCACTTTTTTTCCTTCGGCCGAAATTGTGATAGATCACGATTTAAAAGCAGCTGCTTATGCCACATTTAGCAACGAACCTTGTATTAGTTGTATTATTGGCACAGGCTCCAACTCTTGCTATTTCGATGGAAAAACAATTACTGAAAATGTACCTGCTCTTGGCTATGTATTAGGCGATGAAGGCAGCGGTAGTTGGTTTGGAAAAGAACTGCTGAAACAATATCTATACCATTTACTGCCTCCCAAAACCACCCGTCTGCTTCAAGAAAAATATGGCGTAGAAAAAGAAACCGTTTTCCAAAGAGTATATCGCGAACCGCATGCCAATGTTTACTTGGCATCGTTTGCAAAAGCACTATCGGAATCGGAAGATGAAGCATACATAAGCGAATTAGTAAAACAAGGATTTTCGCAGTTTTTTAAATATCACGTAGCCTGCTATCCTAACTACCAACAAGTGCCTATTCACTTTGTTGGCTCATTAGCTTTTCATTTTAAAAATGAACTGCAGGAGGTAGCCAATACCTTCAATGCACAATTAGGAACGGTAGATAAAGCACCTGTTTACCAACTCTTACATTACCATTTAAAAAATGGGTGAAAAACCTTAGCGAACTAAGGTTACAGTACCCTTGCGCAATGTTTCTTTTCCATCTAGATACACCACTTGCAACACATAGGTGTAAGTATCAGGATTTTGCATTACGCCCTTGTAAGAACCATCCCAAGATTCGTATTGGTTGGTAGATTCAAAAACTTTTTCGCCCCAGCGGTTAAAAATTTTAAGCCTAAAATCTCCTATGCCAAAGCCAAAAATTTCAAACTTATCGTTGGCACCATCGCCATTGGGCGAAAATAAGTTCGGCACAAAAAGTTCAAGGTTATTATCAATTTGTATCCGCACCGATGAAGAAGCAAAACAGCCTTTATTGTAATAAATAGTTAGCCGATACTCATTATCTCTATATGGCTGCGCAACCGGATTGTAGCAATCTATACAACTCAATCCCGTAGAAGGCGACCACATATAGGCAGTAATGGCATTTTCGGGATATGGCTTTAAGTATCCTGCCAACTGTATGGTATTACCCAGCAAAATAGTGGTGTCATCGGGTACAATATCCACACTGGCAGGCAGTGGTTCCGGCACTTCAATCATAAAAGTAGTATCGCAACCAAAATTATTTACGGCATAAATTTTATGCATGCCTGCATTTAAATTTTCAAATACTCCAGTGCTAGAAAAAGTGGCACCATCATCTAACTTAAACTGGTATGGCGCATTAAAAGCCGTTAGCCCCATCACCCGAATTCTTCCATCTTTATATTCGCTACCATAGCAAGAAGTAGAATCGGCATAGGCAGCATACACATCTACTTCGGGTGCCCCCACATTTACCAAAGTACTTGCAGTACAGTTATTGGCATCGGTAACAATTACAGAATACGAAGCAGGAATTAAATTGAACGCAGAATCGCCATTTACAGGAATTACAGAAGAACCATTGGTATATGCAAAAGAATATGGTGTAGTACCACCAATTGCCGACATGGCAATTTTGCCATCGCCCGTGCCCACACACGATTCCGGAATACCAACTGCCGATGCTTGCAACAAACCGGGTTGGCTTACCACATTGCTAAACGTGGTAGAGCATCCGTTTGCATCGGTAACGGTACACGCATAGGCATTTGCAATAAGGTTGGTGATTACCTGCGTTGCTGCGCCATTATCCCAGCTAAAGGTGTATGGAGGTGTTCCTCCCGATGGATTAGCATCAATACTTCCATCGCTTCCCAAAAAGCAACGTACATTGGTAACAAATGGATTGGTAACTACCGGCACAGGCTCTGTTACCGTGGCAGTTGCTGTTTGTGTACATTGGTTGCCATCGGTAACGGTTACTGTATAAACTGTATTGGCAGAAAGATTAGAAGCGGTATCTGTAGCGCTTCCATTGCTCCACATATACGTGTAATTACCCACACCGCCAACTGCCGTAACATATACTTTTCCATCGCTGCCACCACCGCAAGTAACATTATTTGCCACCTGCGTTTGTAATTGAATGGCAGTTGGTTCAGTAAGAACGAAATTATCGCTTATGGTACACCCTTTACCATCTGTTACTACCACAGAATAATTCCCTGCCGGAATATTGCTCTGCGAAGATTGGTTAGGTAAAGTACCACCCCAATTATAGCTATAACTGGGAGTTCCACCACTTACGCTTACGGCAATAGAGCCCGTGGCAGCACCATGGCAAAGGATATTTACTACAGTAGCAGGTTGTGTAAATACCAACTGCGTTGGTTCCGCTACCGTGTAGCTGCCGGTTACGGTACAGTTCTTAGAATCGGTGGCAGTTACCTGATAAGTTCCTGCTGTTAGGTTTCCGTTTAGTGCGTTCGTATTAGAAGCATTATTGCTCCATGTAAAACTATAGGTAGGCGTTCCTCCATTTGGGTTAGCCGTAATACTTCCATTGTTTCCTCCAAAACAACTTACATCTACAATGGTTGGTTGGTTTAAAACCAATTGGGCAGGCTCAACGATATTAAAGGTTGCTGTTCCCGTACAACCACTTTGGTTGGTAGCAGTAACCGTATAAGCCCCTATTGGTAAACCCGTAATAGTGGCACCACTACCGCCATTACTCCATGCATAAGTATATGGCACAGCAGCTGGTGTGGCATTAGCCGTAATTTGGCCATCGCTGCCGCCAAAGCAACTTACATCGGTTACTACACCTGTAACTGTTACTTGCTGCGGCTGTGTTACCACTGCCGAATCTATGGCTGTGCAAAGACTATCGTCCGTTACAGTAACGCGATATGTTCCTGCAGCTACACCCGAAATTTGATTGGTGCTGCCGGCAACGCTCCATTGGTAAGAATATGGCGGCAAACCTCCGGTAGGGTTAGCAGTAACGCTGCCATCGGTTCCACCAAAGCACGTTACATTAGTTATGGTAAAAGCATTAAAAGACATACCATTGGCTGGCTGGGTAAGTGTGTTGGTTTGCGTTGCAGTACAGCCATTTTGGTCGGTTACAGTGGTAGTATATGTACCTGCCGGAATATTATTGGCAGTAGTGCTGTTTAATCCTGCATTATGACTCCAACCATAAGTATAAGTACCCGTGCCGCCACTTACCGAAATAGTTACAAAACCATCGCTTCCGTTTCGGCAACGAATATTTTTAGTAGCTGCTGTTCCAAATGTAAGTGCAGTTGGCTCTGTAATAGAATAGCTTCCGGTAGCAGTACAATTATTGGCATCGGTAACTGTAAGTTGGTATGTACCTACCGTTAAATTTTGAATAGTATCGTTATTGGCATTAGCCGGATTCCATGTAAAACTATAGTTGGCAGTACCGCCATTTACAGCTACAGAAACCCAACCCGAATTACCGCCATTACATAATACATTACCGAGTGCTTGCTGAGCAACCGTAAGCTGAGTAGGCTGCGTTATAGTATAACTTCCCACTGCGGTACAACCTTTTGCATCGCTTACAGTAACAGTATAAGTACCTGCTGCCAAACCATTTTGCGAAGCTACATTGCCTGCACTATTACTCCATGTGTATGAATAAGTACCACTGCCTCCTGTGGCATTGGCTGCAACAGTACCATTTGCACCACCAAAACATGAAACATTAGTTCCCGATACTGCAACCGAAGGTGGATTGATAGTTACATTCACGGTATCTCTTGCTTGGCAACCGCTGCTGGTGGCAACTACAATATAAGGTGTGGTGCTTACCGGAGTGGCCAGTGGATTTGCAATGGCAGCATTATTTAATGTTCCTGCTGGCGACCAACTATAAGTAACAGGGCCTAAATTTCCGGTAACAGTTGTATTCAATTGTGCAGTTCCTCCCGGGCATATTATAGTATCGTTTCCTGCTTTTATTTTTAATGAAGTATCTACGGTAACTGTTACTACATCGGAACCTACACAACCTTTATTATACACGTTTATAGTATAAGATTGTGTGTAAACAGGGTTTGCAGTTGGGCTAAGTGCCGTTCTGTTAGATACCGCATTGATGCCCGTATTAGGCACCCACGAAAGCGAATCGTAACCTTGTGTGCCTTTAATAAAGTGTGTATTCGGACGCTGGGTGGAAGCTGTACCTCCGGTTATACCGCACTGCGATGTATTTGCCCCTGAATACACCACACTATTGTAGGCAGTGGGTGTTACGCGAGCCTTATTATTAGCATTTCCATTGGTGGTATTTGCCCAACATACATCTACAATAATATTGCTTTGCCCATCCCAATCAAAAAAGTTAGCGAGGTTATGCAGGTTTAATCCTGTTACTGGTGTATTTAGTGGCACATAACTTACAGGACCATAAACGGTTTGTAAACCAACATTAGAAAACTGATTCAAAACAGTATCGTTGGTACATGCCATCTTAATAGTAAATTGCTCCAACGATGCATTGCTATTAAACTGACCTATAAAAAAACCAACAGCCGTAATCCGCCCTCCGGTTCCCAATGCCGCTGCCAGCTCGTTTGCTCTATATAAATACTGGTTGCGTGTACTTTGAATAAAATTCCCATAAACCGTAGGTCCGGTCGTAGGATTACCACCTTGTAAACCGGTTGCAGTTCCAACATCTCCAATAACAGTGGTAGAGCCTGTTCCCAGTAAACTATTATTTACCCCACAGTTTTTAGGCTCAAGAATAAAACTCAAAACAGATTGCTCTCCCGGGCAAATTAAAGCCGGAGTAGCAATTGCCTTTACCGAAGGTCCTTGCCCAACCACACCAATCAATACAGTATCGGTGGCTGCACAACCTTGGCTGCTGCGTACTGTTACAGTATATCTAGTTGTAATATTGGGTGATGCAATTGGATTGGCAATAGTAGTATCATTTAAGGCTATTGGTGGCGACCAACGGTAAGTATAAGTTCCCGGCACAGAAGGCACTGCCGTAAGTCTGGTACTTTGGCTTCCACAAATAACGGTATCGCGCTGTGCATCTACAGTAAAATTAGCCGTAGCAACTGTAACACGACCTGTAGCTGTAGCACTGCACCCATTCAAATTATAGGTAACAGTGTAAGTGGTTGAAATAGCAGGCTGCACTGAAATACTTGCCGAAGATTGCCCGCCCGGAGTCCACGCATAAGTTCCTCCTGTTGCCGAAGGTGTGGCAGTAAGTGTGGCTTGTAATCCGCTTCCTGTACAAATAGTATCGTTGTTTACTGTTACGGTAGGCAATTCTTTTACCACTACTGTTTTGGTGGCTACGCTCACACATCCCGAAACGGAGGTTGCTGTTAACGAAACCAAGTAAGTTCCCGGAGTTGAATATGTTTTGGCAGGTGGTGTGGTAGCGGTAGAGCTGGTACCATCTCCAAAATTCCACACATAGGTAGAACCCTGAACACTGTTGTTTGTAAATGTAGTGGTTACACTATTGCAACCAACGGTATCTGAAAGTGCAAATCGTGCCAAAGGTGCCATTTCAAAAGTACTTCCGGTAAAATCGAAAGCAATGGTACAATTACTGTTGTTGGTATATTGATCAATATAAATTACATACGTATTACCTGCCGTAACCATAGAGCCACTACATATCTCTCCGGCTACAGTTCCCGGTGGAGAGGTGGTACATCCTGTATTATTGGCACCCACACCACCCTGCATACCTTGAGGCGAAGTAATAGATGGCGTAAAAAAAGTTCCGGTATAGTTGTAATTACACTTTACCAAAGTTCCCGGACATCCGTTGGTAATATCATATACAGACCAGTCGAATTCTGTTGTGTTTGGATTGGTAGTGCAAGTAGGTGTTATTCTCCAATTTAATAATCCGGAAACACCAACCGTAAACTTGTAAATAATTGGCCGTTGCAGTGGTTGGGCAAAGCATGGAGGCTGGAACCCATTGGAACCCGCACCAATAGCAGATGTAAAACTGTTTTTATTACAGAGCAACTCTGCAGTAGTGCAATCTTTTCCACCCACCGGAGGCTGCTGAATGGAATTTACACACACTTCAAAACCACCACCGCTATTTGAATTAGAAGAAACCGAAATATACACCGTTTTTCCGGGAGTAAATACCCAACTCAGCGATACACTTCCATTGGCAGTAAGTGATGAATCGCAAGTACTTATGGCACCTTCGCAAGAATCGGATCGCAACACCAATGCTAACCTTTGTGCTGCCGGTGTGCCTGTTGGGCTTACTGTAATTGTATTGTTTGAACCGGTTGCCACAAATGCAAACCAAACTTCGCTTGCACCTGAGCGTTCACAATTTACGGCATACACACCATCATCGGTGGCACCCGTTAGAGTACCATTCACACAAATACTTCCTCCCGAGGGAATTACTATGGGCGTTGCATTCACGCAATCATCGTTTGCGGGAGTTTGCGCACTTACAACGCTTACCAAGAACATTAACAATACACCAATTAGTAGTCTCATTTCACTATTTTCCTTTTTGCTCTTTTAATGTAAGTTGGGTAGCCGGATATATCACCAAACTAACTCCCTGAGATAACTCAACAATATTCTGTTTATCTGCCAATCGGTTCTTTTCAATAATCTCAGAAAGATTAGAAGGCACCTCGTATGCACGATGGTAGGTAACGATAGTAAAAGTACCTTTCAACTTTTCCAACTTGGCAGCCTCACTCAAAGATGCATTTTGCTCTTGTGCCACCAAATAGGTTGCACATAAAAACAACATCATTGCAAGTAGATTTCTTTTCATGTTTTTTCAATGCTTAAAGCGGGGCGTAATATCGGATAGATGAACGGTTTATACAAATGGTGGGTAAGCCACAGCCAATAATTTTCTGCACACTACCATTTTCTGCCGATTTTACGGGTCTTTTTTGAAAGAATTTAGAATAAAAACTATACTAAATTCTACATTTGCCTACAAATTTCAGCGCTTGCAGGTTTTGTATGAACACAGAGCCTATAAGCGCCTTTTGCGTTTTTAGCCATGAACAACATCCAGCATATTACAACCGCTTACCAGCAACACCCCACCATACAAAAAATTGCACAAGCACTCCAAACTTCCCAACCTTCCGATTTATTCTTAAAAGGACTGGTAGGCTCTATGGATGCTTTTGTTGCAGCAGGTATTTTCCATCACTCAAATGCAAACCATCTTTTTATTTTAAGTGAGAAAGAAGAAGCAGCCTACTTTCAAAATAACTTACAGACTCTTTTAGAAAAGAAAGATATTTTCTTCTTCCCCGATTCGTTTAAACGCCCCCAGCAATTAGATGAACTAAACAACAACAACGTATTGCTGCGCACCGAAACCATCAACCGAATTACCAACCCCAATAGCCGTGCAGAATTAATAGTAAGCTACCCCGAAGCTCTTTTCGAAAAAGTAGTAAAAGCCGAAGAACTTACCAAGCAAACACTCCACCTCAAAACAGGTGAAAAATTCGATGTGGACTTTGCCATAGACCTATTGGTAGAGTTTGAATTTGAAAGAGTTGATTTTGTATATGAACCGGGGCAATTTAGCATTAGAGGCGGCATTGTAGATATCTATTCTTTTGGAAACGAATTTCCTTACAGAATAGAACTGTTTGGAAACGATATAGAAAGCATTCGCACTTTCGACCCCATATCGCAACTATCGCAGAAAAAAATAGAAAGAGTAAGTATTGTTCCCAACATACAAACCCATTTTACCAACGAAAAGAAAACAGCCGTTTTCGAAGCACTTCCACCCAACACTATTGTTTGGATAAAAGATGTACAATCTGTTCTAAACATACTAAACACCCTCATGAATAAAGCAGAAACGCTGTTTCAAAAAGGTGTTTCGCAACTGCACGAAAAACATCCGCTGCGCGAAGGAAGCCCCGCAAAAGTATTCCTTTCCGAGGCCGATTTTCTCAACAACATCCGCCAATTTCACCTTATAGAATTTGGTCGAAATTCCTTCTTTAATGCCAAAGAAAAATTCGAGTTTCATGCTAAGCCACAACCCTCCTTCAACAAAAATTTCAACCTACTCATTAGCGATTTAAAAGCCAATGCCGAAGCGCCAATCACCAACTTTATTTTTGCAGAAAACCCCAAACAAATTGAGCGCTTCTATGCTATTTTTGACGACCTTAAAGCCAACGTTCCATTTACACCCATTTACAGCGGCATACACAGTGGGTTTATAGACGATGACCTAAAAATTGCTTGCTACACCGATCACCAAATCTTTAACCGATACCACAAATACAATCTGCGCCAAGGCTTTTCCGGAGACAAGGCCATGCTCATGAAAACCATTCGAGAGTTAAAACCGGGCGATTTTGTAACACATATAGACCACGGTGTGGGCGTATATTCCGGGCTTGAAAAGATTGAAATAAACGGGCAAGCACAAGAAACCGTTCGGCTTATTTATGCCGGAAACGATATTCTGTATGTGGGCATTCAATCACTTCACAAAATTTCTAAGTATATAGGCAAAGATGGCGACCCACCACGCGTAAACAAACTCGGCACCGATACCTGGGCAAACCTTAAGAAAAAAACAAAAAAGAAAATTAAAGAAATTGCCTTCGATCTCATTCAACTGTATGCCCGAAGAAAATCGGCAAAGGGCTTTCAATTTTCGCCCGATGGTTATTTACAAAACGAACTCGAAGCAAGCTTTATTTATGAGGATACTCCCGACCAAGCCAAAGCTACCGAAGATGTAAAACGCGATATGCAGGCACTTCACCCAATGGACAGATTGGTGTGTGGCGATGTGGGTTTCGGCAAAACAGAAGTGGCCATACGCGCAGCATTTAAAGCCGCCTGCGATGGAAAACAAGTTGCCGTACTCGTGCCCACCACCATTCTTGCATTGCAGCACTATAAAAACTTTAAAGAACGCTTAAGCGAATTTCCTATTGAAGTAGATTACCTCAACCGCTTTAAAACCGCAAAGGAAAAAACCGATACGCTAAAGCGGCTAGAAGAAGGCAAAACCAACATTATTATTGGCACACACGCACTGGTGGGCAAGCGCGTAAAATTCAAAGATTTAGGATTACTGGTAATTGACGAAGAGCAAAAATTTGGAGTAGGTGTAAAAGAAACGCTCAAAGAATTAAAATCAAACATAGACTCGCTTACCCTCACCGCCACGCCCATTCCGCGCACACTACAATTTAGCATGATGGGCGCACGCGACCTTAGCATCATAAACACACCACCTCCCAACAGGCAAGGCGTAGTTACCGAAGTGCATCCGCTCGACCCCGATATTATTCGCGAAGCTATGGAGCGCGAAATTTACCGTGGCGGACAAGTATTCTTTGTTCACAATAAGGTAAAAGACATTGCCGAAGTAAAACTGATGCTGCAAAAAATTGTACCCAATGTAGATATTGGCGTAGCACACGGGCAAATGGAAGGTGAGCAATTAGAAGAAGTAATTATGCGCTTCATAAACCGCGAGTTCGATGTATTGCTCAGCACCAATATTATTGAAAGCGGTATTGATATTCCCAATGCCAATACTATTATCATAAACAATGCCCACCAGTTTGGCTTGAGCGATTTGCACCAACTGCGTGGCAGGGTAGGCAGAAGCAATAAACAAGCATTTTGTTACCTGTTTTCGCCACCGCTCAGCACCCTTTCAAACGAATCTAAACAACGCCTAAAAACTATCGAAGAATTTAGTGAACTGGGTAGCGGCTTTAATATAGCCATGCGCGATTTAGATATACGAGGAGCAGGAAATTTATTGGGAGGTGAACAAAGTGGCTTTATTGCCGAAATTGGCATGGAAGTATATCAGAAAATACTAGACGAAGCTGTTCGTGAACTCAAAGAATCTGACTTTAAAGAGCTATACCAAGAAGAACTGGCACACTCCCGCGAATACACCCGCGACTGTGCCATAGAAACAGATTTAGAAATGCTTATTCCCGATAATTATGTAAAAAGTAATACCGAAAGAATGCTCCTATATCGCGAGCTAAACGAAGTAAAAGATGAATCGGGTTTAGAAAAATTTCGCGCGCAACTAAACGATCGTTTTGGAAAAGTACCACACCAAGTTTTAGAATTATTCAATGCCGTTAGAGTAAAATGGTTGGCAACACAATTAGGTATGGAGCGCATTATTCTAAAAAACAAACAACTTAAATGCTACTTTATAGAAAACCAAACAGCTGTATTCTACTCCTCAGATACCTTCTCTAAAATACTCACGTACGTGCAGCAGTTTAAAGGTGGCATGTACTTGCGCGAAACCGAAAAACACCTGGTGCTCACCGTAGAAAATATAGCTTCCATAAAGGTAGCCATGGAAAAGCTAACACACATACACCGATTTATTAGCGAAAAAGCGATAGAAACAGAAGATGTAAAATAGCAAAAAAGCGAGGCGGCTCCGGTACGGAGCCGCCTCGCTTTCATCGTTTTAATACTCTCTTTTTTTAATGCAACCCTTGTTCGCTCAACCAGCGCTCTGCTTCTAAAGCCGCCATACATCCGCTACCCGCAGCAGTTACTGCCTGCCTATATACTTTATCTTGAACATCGCCACATGCATATACTCCGGCTATTTTAGTTCTAGGAGTACCGCTCTGCGTAACAATATAACCTTGGTCATCGGTTTCAAGAAAATTGCTAAACACATCTGAGTTTGGTTTATGCCCAATGGCTACAAAAAATCCTTTAATTGGAATTTCAGTTGTTTCACCCGTTTTACTATTGCGAATACGCACGGCTTCTACTGCGCTTTCGCCAAGTATTTCATCGGTTTCGCTATTCCAATATACTTTAATATTGGGTGTTGCCAATACGCGATCTTGCATAATTTTAGAAGCGCGCATTTCATCTCTCCTTACAATCATGTGCACGGTAGTGCAAAGCTTAGAAAGGTATATTGCTTCTTCGCAAGCAGTATCGCCTGCTCCTACAATTGCCACTTCGGTATTTTTATAGAAAAATCCATCGCAAACGGCACAAGCACTTACTCCGCTGCCATTTAATCGCTGTTCGCTCGGTAAGCCAAGCCACTTTGCTTCAGCTCCGGTAGCAATAATTACACTGTGAGCTTCTATCAACTTTTCTCCATCTATCCATACTTTTTTGGGAGAAGTAGAAAAGTCCACCTTCGTAGCCATCCCAAAATTTATTTCAGTACCAAAGCGCTCTGCCTGCTGCTTAAAATCCTCCATCATTTCGGGACCTAAAATTCCTTTAGGATAACCCGGATAATTCTCTACATCAGTAGTATTCATCAATTGCCCACCTTGTTGCAAACCTGTGTACATTACGGGTCTTAAGTTAGCTCGAGCTGCATAGATAGCAGCAGTATAGCCTGCCGGCCCGGAGCCAATAATTAAACAGTTGATGGTGTTAGTTTCGTTGCTCATATTCTATGGTATTTAATAGCTGTGTTTATTTTTTCATTCTTCTATATCCGCTAAATAGCGCTCCAATAAAAGTAATAATACTGCCTAACCACACTAAGTTTATATAAGGGAATATTATTGCTTTTAGAATAACAAAATCGAGCGGCTTTTCTTTTTCGCGTACCGAAACTGAGAACTTTTTCGATTCCGGATTTATCTTCAGTACGTTAAAAGTTAATCCCGCTTCTTCTACCGAAGACGGAATGGTAGTTACCGTATTGCCATTTTTAGTATCTATAACAAATACCGGTTCTGAATGAAAAGCTGCCCCTTCTAAAGTTTTGGTAACCAGCACCGGAGCCACAACAATTTTACCTGTCTGTTCCATACCATCGGGTAGTTTTGGCTCTGTGTTTACACTTTCAAAAACAGTATAAGAACTAAGATTAAAGAAAGTATCGCCTATGGCAATTTCGTAAGTGCGGGTAGTATCGCGCAGGGTTTCATTATTAGGCACGCTCGAAACATGGGTAAATACATCTTTCGTAAGGTAGTGCTTGGTATCTGGGTTGGCAAGCAATCCCATTTTAGGGTTAATTTGTGCATTAGGCAAGAGTTGAAAATCTTCAACAATGTTTCCTTTATCGTCTTTGCGCTTATAGTCCACTATATAGTAATTATTAGGGCCTTCGGTTTTCATTCCTTTATAGCTTACCATGTAGCCTCCCATGCGCGAAACGCTGTCTTTCAGCAATAAAATATTTTCAACTTTTTCGTTGTCCTTAAAGTTTGAACCAAAATCTACCCCACTGCTATTCACCGAAATTACACTCTTCTTTCCCTGCGAAATCAATGCTCCCACCAAAAATAATCCGAAGCCAAAATGCGTGATAGAAGCTCCGCTTACTTTCCAATTACGCTTCAATACAAAAATAATATACAACAAGTTACCCACCGCAGCATATACCGAAGCAAAGAGCATTAAAAAGAACCTGCTTACAAAAGGAAACTTCACAAAAAACCAAGAAGCAGTTTTACTGCCGTCAATTAAATACTGCTCCGTGAAACTTATTTTTAATCCCCACGCAATACCCAACGATAGCACCAGCGAAATACCCAACGAAATATACATCCACTTAATGGTAGAAGGCAAGCGCTTACTTTTGTATGCCAAGTATTGAATAGAAGCCGTAAGTAATGCTGCAATAATTCCGATCCATATTTGAATGCTGTTGTAATGTTCAATTACATTTTCCGGTGGAGCCAACTCTAAACCAAACAGTTTGTTCCAAACCGGAATAGATGTAGAGAAAGTCATTTGTACCGCACTCAACAGCATTACCAAAGCACCAATAAACATCCAAAACTCGCGCGATAGCCATTCTTCTTCTTTTTCAACCTTAGGCATGGCAGGATAGCGAATGGCCAACAATAAAAACGATGGAATAGCAAAAGCCGCCATGTACACCACCAACTGCCCTGTCATTCCCAAATCGGTAAATGCGTGTACAGAAGTATCGCCCAAAATACCACTGCGCGTTAAAAACGTAGAATACAAAACCGTTACAAACCCTAGAATATAAAATACAAAAGTGGAAACAAGCGAATGGCCCGTATGCTTAAAAATGAGGTGTGTATGCAAGCCTGCAACCACCAAAAGCCAAGGCACAAAACTCATATTTTCAACCGGATCCCATGCCCAAAAACCACCAAAACTAAGGCTCTCGTAAGCCCATGCCCCACCCATTAAAATACCGGCACCCAGCAGCGCTACCGAAAACAAAGTCCACGGCAAAGCCGGCTTTACCCAGCCGGAAAAATCTTTGCGTAATAAAGCGCCAATTGCAAATGCAAACGGCACACTTACCGAAGCAAAACCTAAAAACAATATTGGCGGGTGAATGGTCATCCAATAATTTTGTAATAGAGGATTCAAGCCATTTCCATCGGCAATAAAATTTAAATAATCCGGCTTTTGAAAAATAGGAGCTTGCGCCATTTCATCGCGTAAAAGCACAAAAGGATTACTTCCAATTTTATGCCCAAACACATACACCCCCAACACCATACTGCCCAAAAAAAACTGTGTAAGACTCAACGTACCCATTACCGGATACTCCCACTCTTTTAGTGTTTTTATACCCACAAAACCAAGCACCACAATCCAAAATTGCCATAGCAAAAAACTACCTTCCTGCCCTTCCCAAAAACTACTGATAATATATTTCATGGGTAATTCGGTAGAAGAATGCCTCCAAGCATAATGATACTCAAACCAATGGTTTAAAATCATTACAAAAAGCAACACAAAAACTCCGAATACAGAAAAACCATGTGCCACAAACGAAGACCGCGAAATTACTTTCCACGAAAGTTCATCTTTTCGGCAACAGGCATACTCTGCAGAAAAATATGCAATGGTTGAAACCAACGAAGCAAAAAAACTAAGCAGCAAAAAGAAGAAACCAAGATGCCCGAGCCATAAGTGCTCTCCAATAAAACCGCCTGAACCAAATCGTTGTGTAAAAAACTCTAACATATCAAGTTGCTATTTCAACCACAAAGTGCAATGATAGTAAGTTAAGATTTTTAAAACTGTGTTTTGTAGATAATTGGCAATTCAATTTACTACACACTATCCAACCCTACGCCCGCGCCAACGGTAGCGTCCGCTTAAACTCAGCAAGCCAACTACCACAATATAAAAGATGTGTAGAATCTCTAAAAACGGAAGCAGCAACAGCAACCACAACTTTTTAAAGAAACTAAAAATCGGTACACAAAAAAGAAAATCGCTAAAGAGCTTAGTACCCAGCGCTATTGCTCCCGGCAGCAAAGGTGTAAGCTGCCTTGTTTGCACAAATCCATATATTGAAAAAGCTACAGCACCTACCACCAGTAAATTAAACATATACGCAAAAAACAATTGCAACTTCACCCACCAGCCGGCATAGCCCGCACTCTTACTCACCCACCGTATCCGCTGGCCAAAGAAATTAAATAATCCTTTTTCGGGTTGGGTAAACACTACTGCATCAAAATGCTTTACAAACCCAATTCCATTGCTATACTTCTCATACACCTTCTGCATTAAAAAAATATCATCGCCCGATGGCACATCATTGTTTCCTTTAAAGCCTTCCAATTCCCGAAAAGTTTCTTTGGCATACATTAAGTTGGCACCACTGCACATAGTAGGTTTGCCTGCTGCAATGGTAGCTCCGGTAATACCCATCAATGTCATTACATCAGCCTGCTGTAGCAATTGCAGTGGAGTATATGCGGGCTTCACCAAAATCGGTGCCGTAACTAGCTTGTAACTGTTTTCAACAAAAAAAGAAACCATAGTTGGCAACCAATTTTCGCCCCTAATACAATCGCCATCGGTAGTAATAATTATATCGCCCTGCGCATTTTTTATCCCAATAGAAATAGCCTCTTTTTTATTGGGTTTCTTTTCGCCTCGGTCGCTTAAATACTGTTGCAAATCAAACAATCGCAATGCAGGAAAATTAAGTTCGCGCACAATTTTCCGTGTATCGTCAATGCTATAATCATCCACCACAATTACCTCGTATAAATGCTTGGGATAATTTTGATTAAACAAATGCTCTATGCAAGCGTGGATGTTCTTTTCTTCGTTGCGAACCGGCACCACTATTGTAACCGTTACTTCCTTACTTTTTGCAGAAGGTACAAAGTACGGCTGCTTTAACCAATACACAAAAAAATAAAGCACCATGAGCAAATACATTGCTGCCACTGCCGACACAACTACGAGTATCAATAAATCACTTTCCATACAAATAAACCGCGAATATGGAGCGCAAAAACATTATTCTTCAGAAATACAATCCACATAGCGGGATAACAATTCTCTAAAAAAAATAGGCGTATCCTCTTATCTTCGCACGATTTTTGAAGTCGCTCGTTCTTCAAAACATCACTATTTCTAATCTTCAAATTGAATAGATGCCACGCGACAATTCCATTAAGCACATTTTAATTATTGGTTCAGGACCTATTATTATCGGGCAAGCCTGCGAATTCGATTACTCCGGCTCACAAGCAGCACGCAGTTTGCGCGAAGAAGGTATTCAAATTACGCTTCTCAACAGCAATCCCGCTACTATTATGACCGACCCTTTAGTGGCAGACAACGTATATCTGGAACCAATTTCGGTAGATAGTATTGTAAAAATTTTAGAAGAGCAAAAAGCTCGAAACAATACCATAGATGCCATATTGCCAACCATGGGCGGCCAAACTGCTTTAAACCTTTACATGGAAGCCGATGAGTTGAAAATTTGGGAAAAATATGGAGTGAAAGTACTTGGTGCCGATGCCAAAGCCATACAAAAAACCGAAGACCGAGAAGAATATCGCAAATGGATGCTAGAACTCGGCATTGGCGTTGCTCCAGGCATTACTTGCAACTCCTTTTTAGAAGGAAAAGAAGCTGCACAAAAAACCGGATTCCCATTGGTAATTCGCCCATCCTTTACATTAGGCGGCACTGGAGGATCTTTTGTGCATACCAAAGAAGAATTCGATGAAAAACTAAAACGCGGATTAGAAGCTTCGCCCGTACACGAAGTATTGGTAGAAAAAGCCGTACTCGGTTGGAAAGAATTTGAGTTGGAAGTAATGAAAGACATTGCGGGCAATTTTGTGGTAATCTGCACCGTAGAAAATTTCGACCCAATGGGCATACACACAGGCGACTCCATAACCGTAGCGCCTGCCATGACTTTAAGCGATACCGTATATCAAAAAATGCGGAACTACGCTAAAACCATGATATGCGACCTGCCCGGCTTTGCAGGCGGTTGCAATATTCAATTCTCGGTAGATCCGGCAACAGAAGATATTATTTCTATAGAAATGAACCCGCGCGTATCGCGCTCCTCCGCACTGGCATCTAAAGCCACCGGATACCCTATTGCAAAAATTGCTGCCAAACTCGCAATAGGCTATACGCTCGATGAACTTAAAAACCAAATCACCAAAACAACCTCAGCATTTTTTGAACCCGCTTTAGACTATGTAATCGTAAAAATTCCACGCTGGAACTTCGATAAGTTTCAAGGCTGCGATGACACACTCGGTTTACAAATGAAAGCCGTAGGCGAAGTAATGGGTATAGGCAGAAGTTTCCAAGAAGCCTTGCAGAAAGCCTGCCAAAGTTTAGAAAACAACCGTATTGGCTTAGGCTGCGATGGCAAACAATGGGTTAGCCCCGATGACATGCTCAAAGGAATTACCCACGCTTCGTGGGATAGAATTTTCCGCATTTACGATGCGCTTAAACTTGGTGTACCTACCAAAACAATTCACGATGCTACCAAAATAGATCCTTGGTTTTTAAGCCAAATTATGGAACTGGTAGAAATTGAACGCAACTACCGCAAGCGAGAACTCACTTCTATTAACGCCAGCGAAATGCAAGCGCTAAAAGAAAAAGGCTACAGCGATTTGCAATTGGCATACCTCACCAAAACTACCGAAGATGAAGTGTATAACTACCGCACCAAACAACTCGGCATCCGCAGAGTGTATAAATTGGTAGATACCTGCGCAGCTGAGTTCGAGGCGCTTACTCCATATTATTATTCTTCGTTTGAAAAAGCATCTACCAACCCCAACATTCAAAGCAACGAAAGCACTCTTTCTTCTAAAAAGAAAATTATTGTGCTCGGCTCCGGGCCAAACAGGATTGGGCAGGGAATTGAATTCGATTATTGCTGCGTACATGGCGTGCTTGCCATTAAAGAAGCCGGCTACGAAGCTATTATGATGAACTGCAATCCCGAAACAGTTTCTACCGACCCCGATATTGCCGATAAACTATATTTTGAACCCGTGTTTTGGGAACACCTGCGCGAACTAATTGAACACGAAAAACCCGAAGGAGTAATCGTGCAACTTGGTGGACAAACAGCACTAAAACTTTCAAAAAATTTATACGAAAACGGTATTAAAATTATAGGTTCCAGCTACGAAGCCATGGACATTGCTGAAGATCGCGAGCGCTTTAGCAACCTGCTGAAAGAATTAGATATTCCATATCCAAATTATGGCGCAGCTAAAAACGCAGAAGAGGCATTAGAAGTAGCTCACCTCGTAGGCTACCCAGTGTTGGTGCGCCCGAGTTATGTACTGGGCGGGCAGCGCATGCGAATTGTAATTAACGATGAGGAACTTACAAAAAGCGTAGTAAGCATTTTAAAGTTCTTCCCTGATAACAATATTCTTATTGACCACTTTCTCGACCGTGCCGAAGAGGCTGAAATTGATGCCATTTACGATGGCGAACAAGTAGAAATAATGGGTGTGATGGAACACGTAGAGCCTGCCGGAATACACAGTGGCGACAGCAATGCCATGCTGCCTCCATACAACCTAAGCGAAAAAGTACAACACGATATGCGCGACTACACCCGCAAAATTGCCAAAGCATTAGATATTCGCGGGCTAATCAATATCCAGTTTGCCATAAAAAACGAGCAGGTGTATGTAATTGAAGCTAATCCTAGAGCCAGCCGCACCACACCTTTTATATGCAAAGCATACGGAGTTCCATACCTAAACTACGCTACCAAAGTAATGTTGGGAACCAATAAAATTAAAGACTTCACTTACTTTAAGCGCCTTATTGGCTATGCAGTAAAGGAACCGGTATTCAGCTTCGATAAATTTCCGGGTGTAAGCCGCGAATTAGGCCCCGAAATGAAATCTACCGGAGAAGCTATCCGCTTTATTAAAGATTTATACGACCCTTGGTTCAGAAACCTGTATAAGAAGAAAAGTATGATGCTGAGTAAATAATCAGCATCGTTTTACGCTTGGGCAAGTAGCCTTACTGCCCAAGCGTAAATCTTAATGTAACACCGCCCCGCGTATTGGTAGTTGGGAATCCGGTTGAAATTTTAGGTATAGTTTTATTGTAATCTACAAAGATTCTAATGTTGAGCCTTTGGCTGATAACGTAATCTATAGAAGGCTGTATAGAATATGTGGTGCTACCATTGGTAATTTGCGGTAAATCGCCATCTATGCGGTGGTTCACCGTAATATTGTCGCGGTAGCTGAAATCGAACCTAAAATTCAAATCGTTATCTAAGCGAATACGTTTACCGCGGAACTTTATAGGCAGTTTTAAACCACGAATTTTGTAACCAGCGCCAAATGTAAACTGTTCATTGTTTTGCTCTACTAACTGATAGTCGTAAAAATTCATGGTTATGGTTCTCGATTTCTTGTAATCGAAACGCGCCTGCACATTGTTTTTAAATGTCATATCAATACCAATTAAAGGCGAAAAAGATTCATTCATTACAATGTTTGGAATGGCATACAATGGATAAAAATTGCCGTTAAGTGTATCTATCCTGTTGCCGCCATCTAAAGCGCCCGATCCGCGATAATCTAAATTGGTTTGGAAACTGCTTACCGTGAGTGTGCTGCTATAACCATGGGTAATACTTATATTTTGCACTACTTTTTGTATCCACTTAAATTTATTCAAACCGCTGTAACTAATGTTCCAATTAGGCAATGGGAATGTTTTAAATGAATTCAAATTTACTTTATTGGCATCCTTTCCAAAATAAGCAGCCAAGAATGCAGGAATAAGCACCTCTTGCGATTTTGGTCCGTAGCCATACGCATAATTAGGGTTTTCCTTCACAGCTCCGCTTGTATCGCGCACAGAAAAATTGCCTTGCGAATTTTCGTTCTGTGCCTGCAACCTGCGCGATATAATGGAACGGTTGGCTTCGAAGGTTCTATACACATCGCTCAAACCCTTGGCATCAATTTTTTGGAACATGGTTTTTACCGGCAAATACGAAATAGTATAGCTTCCAATATCTATTGGATTTAAGTGCTGAATTTCGCCCGTAACATTGTCTATGGCTTTAAAGTATTGCGAATGTGCAATGCTCTTTTCTCTAAACATTTTTACTTCTATTCTTAAATCCGGTGCAGGCTCTAATGAGGCCGTAAAATCTATTCTTTCGCTACGTGTTTGCGTAAATTTCTGATTGAGCAATGTATCGCGCGTAACCCACCCTTTAGATGCTGCTCGGTTTAGCCATTGGTCGCGCGCATTGGCATCGTATTGGTCTATTCCTGTAAACAAATTAAAGCCGGGTTGGTTACCAAAAACAAAGTCAAATCCCGGTGCCATCATTTTATGGTCGTTTCCTAAAAGGCGGCTATATCCTTGGAAGCCCGGCAATGTGGTGGCGGCATTTTGTTTTATTTCTAAACTTACTCGCTTAATCATCAATAGCGGACGCAGTGCCAATGAAATAAATGGATCTGATGGCAATTGCTTGTTTCTGTAATCGTGCTTTTTCTGCTTAATTGCTCCTTTGTTTGCCTTTAATTCCGTAGTAAGTCGCTTAATTTCACGAGCCTTTCTGGCTGTATCCATTTGCATATCTGCTTTCAAGATTTTGAAATCTGCTTTCAGTTTCTTTCTGCGTTCTTTCAACTTAGCAATTTCATCTTTTAGCTTCTGCCGAGCTTTAATGGCGGCTTCTTTTTTGGTTTTAATGGCTTTGGCATCGCCCAAATTCGGATTAGGTGTGTTGTACACTTTTAAGAATGGCGATTTGTTGTAGAGTTTTCTGAAATCTAAATCTACCTTTCCTCTATTGCTTTGCGAATTATTGATGGTATTACCCATTGGGTTTATCACCCATTTTCCTTCATCGTTTTTAACTTGCGGCAATGCCATCCAATTGTAGGTAGAGGCATAGCTCATATTGGCATTGATAAAATCGAATGCTGGAATTTTGTTTATCGGCAAATTATAGCTGGCAGAAAGGCTTTGGGTAAAGTTTGTGTTCCGTCCGCCTTTCCAAAAATTATCCCACATAGTATCGCGCTTGGCCTTGGTATCCAACGGACCATCCGGCTCATCAACCCTTGAATTATTGGTGGCGCTGTATTGTATGCTAAGCGATTTGAATGGATTGTAGTTTAATGTATAACTTCTATTCCACTTAAAGAATTTAAAGTATGTGGAAGGAATGGCATAATCTGCTTCGCCTAGCGGCCGCAGTTTTATTTCGCCAAACTCGCGATTCCAATCGTTGGTAACACCCAATGCCGAAGGAATAAAGTTGAAGTTTATATCGCGGAAAATATCTAGCCACTTCGATTTCGATTTAATAAGCTTCCTGAATGGATACAACTCTTTAGATTGCGGAGCAAAGTTCCATGCAATTTGCCCTATGTAATTCTTCTTTGAATTTTTTTCTATGAATGGATCGCTACTTACTTGTTCGGTATAGGCATAAGTAAAATTCCAGTTACCGGGGTCGTAAATACGCGGTTTCTTTTGCTTGGTTTGCGGCACTATTCGCACATTGCTAAAGTTCCATCCTTTACGAGTGGTAATGGTTTGTATTTGCGATTTATACCTGCGGGCAGAATCGGAACCATAGGCTTCTTTAATGGCTTTTATATAATCGTTGGTTGGAATATCTAATTGGTAAGGGTCAAACTCCGGTGTGCTGAAAGTTTGTGCTATACCTCCGTAAAATGGCAACTGGAAACCAGCTTTTGTGGGTAAAAACCTACCTAACTGCAAAGTGGCATTTACATCGTATTGCCAGAAATTATCTTTATAGCGTTGGTCTATTTTTTGTTCAATTTGCCCGAAGCCTCTTGTGTGCATAGCTGCACTTACATTCACAATACCTAAATCTGCGAGTTTTATTTGTACGTTGCCAATAGCTGCTGCACCGCCAAACTCATCAAAATCAGAAGCCCGCATTTCATTAAACCACACTTCTATTGATTTTGCCAAGCCATCGTCTTTATCTTTCAATGGATTGTTTTTATCGGTTTGTGCCGGATTTTTCAAGCCCAGCATCACCGTTTTAATAGCACCAATATCAGGATTTCCAATAATAGAAATTTGATGCCCTTGACTATTGACAACTGTATAAGGAATATCGCGCGGGTAGCCTGCGGTAAGGTTTCTGGTTTGTTTAAGTTGCACAAACTCCTTTAAGTTCAATACCATTTGGTTAGAATCCGGCCATACCAATTTGCGGTCGTTATCGCTATCGGGATTGTATTTACTGTTGTTGGGAGTAATTTTTAATGGTATTTCGTATTGGTAGTAGTTGTCTTTAAAATCGGAACCCATACGAATAAAAGCCACCACTTCATTATCGCGCACCGGTCCTGTTTCGGAATCGAGTACCTCGTTAGCATGAATAGCCATGCGCAACTTTTTATACCTGCGCAAATCTATACTCATGTTCTTGAATACTGCACGCAAATCGCCATCTTTTAAGTTGCGCACTGTGGTAGATAATGCCGATTCGTTTAGCTGAATGTATTGATTGGTTTGCGCACCAATACCTTGCTCGCGTTGTAAGTTTGGCGGCATTACGTAGTTTACAGGTTCTTTACCACTATTTTCTTCTACACCCACCGAAGAAACCAAGAATTTGGTATTAGAGCCATTATCTGAAGGAATTTGATCGGTAGGGTCGTTGAGCGGCTTATTGTATGTTCTCCATTGGTTGCGTACCAACTCCAATGTACCAAAACGCATGGTTACGCTATCTTGGAAATCGGCAGCTACCATACGCACAAACTGAATACTTTTAAAATCGGGGATATTGCCCACACGAGTTTTATAGTTGTTTATCGGTATCCTAAATTGGTACCAAGTCCATTCCGGTTCAGGCACACCGTTAAAGGATTTGGCAGGATAGCGCAAGCGCGAAATAACATAGGGGTTTTGCTCATCTTCCAAAGCCTGTGGCGACATGTCTATTTCATACTGGAAATACTCTTCGTTTTCATTCAAAGAAAAATCTTTGTTTAAATCTTCATTATCGGGTAAGTTGGTTCCTGCATTGGTTTGCCCGGAGTTGCCGCTTTGCACGGGAGAGTTTCCTTGCGGGCTGTTGTAATCTTTATAGCGCGGAATAATATTTCGCTCATTTTCAAAAGTACCATCTAAAAAGAATCGGAAGTTGTCGCTGGCAGGGTCGTTTTGCAAAGCTGCCAATGCATCGGGATTTAAAAATGCACCTACTTTATTTAAGAAATCTGCGTGGTGCTCTTTCTCTACATCATCTGGCAATCCATCTAAACCCACATCTTGGCAAGGGCGCGTATTGGGATCGTTATCAAAGGCATTTACCAACGGTGGCAATTTAGGCACCCGCGACCATGCTGTGCGATCTAAGATATTAGAATCGCAGGCCAGTCCGTTTTCAAACTGCATACGCGAATCGCGTAATATATCTTCAGAGATATTGCCGAGATGGAAATATAATTTTCCTCCTGTGCTCGATTTGTTATATACAAATGGGTCGAGCATCCAAAATTCAATAAATTCAACGTTGTTGGCTTCCAAATCATTATTGTCTATGGCGCGCATTAAACCTGCCCAGCGGGTTTGCGGCTCTTTCAACGAACCATCATTGTTTACACCATAAGAAATTACTTTTCCGTTGCGAACAGTTGGGCTGGGGCTGGCTTCAAAATTGTAAGGACCACGCTGGCGGGGGTAATACGAAATATCGAAAGTGTAAAGGTTTTGGTCTATGGTTTGCCCCGGGCGGTTAGGAAACACTTCTTGTTGAGGAATTAAACGCACCAAGTGATTAGAAATACATTCTTTACAACCATGTACGGCTTTAGTTTGTGTGTTTGAAGTATTGAAGAAGGAATTATCTATTCTATACCATGCAATTTTGGCGCGGTTGAAACCATACGTAGAATCACTTACAAAATGTGATTCGGGGAATTTTTCTAAGCCTTGTGCATTAGGCATATTGCGCGGAGTAGAGGCTATTTTCCACGATGAGGCCGGAGTTGTAAGCGGATAGCTGATGGTGGTACCTTCAAAATCATCTACATACACTTGAGCTTGCCCATCGGAATTCTGAATAGCCTTCTGATGTCCTGGTTTTAGATATGCCACCTCGCCATAAGCATTGAGCGTACTCATTTCTTTGGTAGAATAAATAGGCAATTTATCTAGTGCTTTTGTGAGCCATGGCAAATTGGTTTGGTAGCTTAAATCTAAGCCCATAATGGTGTTGGCAATTGGGTCATCTCCCAAATTAACTTTAAATGAAAACGGGCGTTCGCGCAAATGCATTACAGTACCTCCAATATTGAATTTTGGATTCACTCTAAAATCTAAGCGTGTGCCAAACATGCTGCGCTGCTGGATACCGAACTGGTTATTATTTTCAAAATCAATTTGTACTTTTTGCCCTGAGTTTAGTACGCTTTGGTTGGTAATGCGCACTATACCGGAAGTATATTCTACGGTATAATCTTGATCTTCTACCAATCGCTGCCCTCCAACACTTACCACCACAGAGCCGCGCGGTACATTGCCAAATCCTATTCTTATTTCGCTGCTGTTTACACCTTTATATTGCCCGCGAACTACAAAGCGGTTAAATTCCGGAAACTGCTGTGCTCTAAACTTTGTGGAGTCGTATAATTGCTGGTAGGTATATTGGTCGGCAATAGAAGCATCGCCTGCTTCAATAAACTTACTTTTAAGGTTAGAGCCAAAAGGTTCTTTTACCGGAAAAATAAGCCTGCCGTTTTGGGTTAAAATGGTTATGCCCGGCAAAAAGTCAAATAGTCCATCGGCCTGTGGGTCGCCATTCATATTTACGTTATCGAGGTTAAGCAATTTAATAAGTTGCTTGCCTTTTATGTTTCCTTTGGGCATATAGCGTTTTTCGCCACCGCCCGGATCGTTGTAGTAAATATCCAGTCTAAAATCTTCGTTACTCAACTGGTATGCTCCAAGTGAGTAAATATTTTTCATCATTAAATCCCAAATTGGTAGTGTGGGGCGAGCAGAGGTGCTTTTTAGCATCTTCAAGAACAGCACTTTGCTGGTGGTGCTGCTATCTGGCGGCACTTGGTTGGCAAATTCGCCCACTTGGAAAACCTGTCCGTTAAATTCATATTGAAAGGCTACGGCCAACACTTCATTGGGCTGGATTAGAGTGTTCATGGAAATGTAACCCAACTGCGGATTAAAATTATAGTCTTTGGGATCGAGCTTACGGGCGTATGTTTTTTCAAAGTCTTGTACTTGTACTAAGTTAAAATTAGGGCCGGTAAGTTCTGTAACTATTTTATCTACAAAGCGGATATTGGGATTTGCCAGCAAGCGCGGATATAGATTGTTTATTTCGTTTCGTGCTCTGCCATCGCCTCCTCCGGTAGATTGAATGTGTGGTGAATACGGATTTATTTCTCCCAAATCTTGGAATGCCACTACATCGCGTACACCTTGCGTTTGCCCTGTGCGGTTGGTTACCCACACTTCTAAACGTGTAATATTTATATTAGAACGAATTACCGGTAGGGTTGAAAGGGCATAATCGTATTGGTCGCGAAAATATTGGCTTAGGAAGAAGTGTCGGTTATCTTCGTATTGGTCGGCTTTTACTTCAAAATTTTGGCGTTGTGCGCCACTTTCTATCACTACAGATTCGCGTTTGGAACGCTGTTGCGAAATTAAGCTGGTCCAAGTAAGTCTTCCAAACTGCAATTGTGTTTTAAATCCAAAAAGCGATTGGCTTCCTTGAATTAAGCGCGTTGGCAAACTCATGCTTACGTTTCCGGCTTCAATCTTTTTTATGATGTCGTCTTCATCTCCGGCATATTCCAACTTCAATTGATTTTCGAAATCGAAACCACTTTGTGTATTATACTTTACACCCAATTGTAGCTTATCGCCAATTTTACCAACCACGTTTACGTTGATATTCATATCGAAATCGAAACCACCTGTTTTCCTATTTCGGATTGGAATATTGGGATTGGCAACTGTTTGGTAATTGGCTCCGAGTGTAAGTTCTAAATTTCCCTGTGGGCGAATTTCAATTTTGCTTCCGCCAAATAATTTATCGAAAAATTTCTTTTTTACCTGAATTGGAGGAAGCAGTCCTTTATCTTCTACTAAACCCAATGCATTGCTGCGGCTTTTCCAATAGGCATCGCGTTCTTGCTTTTCGGTAAATTTTAAATACTCATCGTATGTAAGGTATGTGGGCGGGCGGTAATTTTGGTCTCCTATTTTTTCGGTAAGGATATATTGCCCGGTTTGTGGATCGTACTCTACCGATTTCACAACATTCTTAGGGTCTTGCAGGTAAAAAGGGTCTTTAGGTTGGGTTGTAACAAAATCGCCTTGGCGGTCTTTCATCGGGTAGCGATTCTTTACCTGCTTAGAAGAGTCGGCAGCGGCTCGCTTCATCAATGCCGGCAAGGTGGCGCGGTATCGGTAGCCCGATTTATTGGCATAACTGCTCACCATTGTTGCTATTGCAACCGATGAAAAAGCAATGGTTAGTAATTTATATTTTATGTCTTTAAACAATGCCTATTCTAAATTTTGTTTTTCCAACCAATACTTGGCGTGCCATTATTGAGTTGTTTTAATTCTTGTTTTACTTGGATTTATTCTACTTATCTCACAAATTTCTTAATGCTTCTTTTATTAAATTCTCCACCGTTGCTCCCGAATTGGCAGCAGCTATTTTCATCAATACTTTTTCTGCTTGTGCTTTTTGATAGCCCAGCGCAATGAGGGCATATAACGCTTCTTCGCGGGCGCTATTGTGCGAAGCAATTGTTAAAGTAGAACCGGCAGTACTGCCCGTTTTGGCTACTTTATCTTTCAATTCTAAAATAATGCGCTTGGCGGTTTTGGGACCAATGCCTTTAATGCTTTGAATCAACGCCTCGTTTTCGGTAAGAATGGCATGCTTAATATCATCGGGTTTGTGCCCTGAAAGCATTACGCGCGCAGTAGAAGCGCCTACTCCACTTACTGAAATCAACAATTCAAATAAATCTTTTTCGCTCTCTTCTGCAAACCCAAACAACTCATAACCACTTAAACTCTGCCCTTCGTTTTTTACTATAAGCGAGGTATAAAGCTGCACAGCCTCCACCTGTTGAATTGCCGAAAATGTATGCAGACTGATGTTTACTTTAAACCCAATACCGCCATTTTCCACAATTACATAGGTAGGAGATTTGAACGTAAGTTTGCCGCTCAGATAAGCTATCATATTTGTTTCAAAATTTGTGAAAATACAAGCATTTACCATTGGCTGGGCTTGCTAATCCACAGGATAATTTAATAAGTTCTATTTAGTGTATAATTGCTTCGATAGCTCAATTTTGAGGCGCAATGATAATAAATTAGTGTTAAAATTTTAACAGTGATAAAGAATAGACTGTAAGCGCTGCCTAATCGTTGTTTTTCTGCTTGAATTGTAGTGCTTCTTTGTACTTCAACCATGTTTCTATACTCATGAAAAGGGCAAACTGCAAGCCTTGCTTTCCTTCTAAAAATCCAAGTTTTAAAAAATAAGAAGTAATAAATTTTGAAACAGGGCTAAAAAGCATCTTAAACAGTAATCCCGAAGTAGATTTTGCAGCAAGTTGAAGTCCGTTTAATACAGCATAGCGCTGCAACTTTTGCCAATGTTCGCTCTGACTTTCGTAAGCAATATGCAGAATGCTTCCTTCTAAATGTTGAATATTGGCAGCAGGCTTCATTTCAATTTTTTCATGCACATCGGCTGCATTCCAATTGCCACATTGCTTATTGAATATCCGTAAGCGTTTGGTAGAATTTATGCCTCCAAAGCGCATCCATCTACCGCAGTAAAAATTCTTGATATTCAAAGTATATGCATCGGCAATTTGTGCAGTTTTAAGTTGTGCTATCTCTTGTTGCAAAACACTGTCTATAGCTTCATCGGCATCAATACTTAGCACTAAGTTGTGCGAAGTTTGGGCGGTAGCAAACTGCTTCTGCTTTCCATAATTTTCAAACTGATGCTTAAACATTTTTACACCTAGCGAGCGGCAAATTTCTTCGGTTTTATCGGTTGAATTATCGTTGATAACCACCACAATTTCATCCACCGTGTTTTGCAGCGATGCAATGGTACGCGCAATGTGTTTTTCTTCGTTAAAAGCAATAATGGCTGCCGAAACTTTATGCATTTTCTTTTCCTGAAACGTGGTGAATTAACAATACCAACCAAACTACGCAAAGACCTGTTCCCATTTGCTCTTCGAGTGTTGGCTCCCATAAAAATGAAGTAAACAACACCATGTAAAATACTTTAAACAGCCAGTTGCTCTTACTCCAAAATTTAAACAAAGGAAACAGCAATGCTCCTACCGACAGTACAGCACCCAACCAACCTAAAGTTACCCACCACCACAATATTTGGTTGTGTGGAAGTTTCTGCTGTGTTTGCTGTAAATCGGGAAAATGCTGTATGTACCAAGCTTGCATGGCATCGTACACATCTCCATAACCAACGCCAAAAAACGACTGCTCTTGCGCCACGCTAACCGCAGCTTTCCACGAACGAATGCGCATACCATCTGAAGCATCTAAGTGCTGTGCCTCGGTATATTTCATTATATCGTACCGCATATATTTTACTTTATTCTCCAAACTCGGAATAGAAGTAAACAAGATAACTACAACAACTATTAACCCCAAAAACAGCATCCCTGTTCGCCTGTAACCCCACTGCTTTGCATACGCACACAAAAAAACAAGCAAACCTGCATACAACGAAAATATAGCACTACGCACACTTAAAACATGTACCATAACCAACAAAAACAATGCTATTGAAAAAGCAATTTTATGCTCAACTCCCCTGCTGCTTGCAGCCAGCCACAATGCTGCAAAAAATGCCATTACCACTAGCAGCGCATATCTAATGTGGCTAAATGGCATGGGAATGGTGCCACCAATAATAATTTGATGATTCACTTCGTGAAAATGCAGCAGGTAATTACCCAAAACAAATACTACGCTTACAGTAAAAACTGCTACATACAACCACATTATACTTCTAAACTGTACTGCCTGTAAAGGCTTAAACATTGCAAAACCCAGTGGCAACAATAAAAATGGCAGATGAATGCGCACAAAATTAAGCCACACTGCGGTATTGGAACTCCAGCACCCCGAAAATACCACACCCCAAAAAAGCACTGTAATACTCCACCATTCTCCTCTAAGAAAAGTATCCCTACCAACTTCTTTATAGTTAAGAATGCCCGCCAGCAATACGCCCGCCATGCCAATACTCAACAATGCCCGCGAAGCGGTAAAGCCAATAAAGATACATAGCAACGAAAGCAATAGCACTCTTTCCGATATATTTCTAAAATTTTTCAAAGTAGTAAGAATGTACACGTTTACTTCAACTTAATTTTTGTTCCTGTTTTCGCATAGGCTTTTAATTTAGCAGCCTAGCAATTTACAAAAGTGCATTTTTCTTCTATTACCAACTTTGCAACGCTTGCCAAAGCCATTACTCAGGTAGAAAATTCCTTAGCCGGATTTGAAGAAACCTTAATGGCGCTACAACCTCAATCTATTCCCGTAATTGGCTTTACAGGGCCTCCCGGAGCCGGTAAAAGCACCCTCTTAAACGCAACCGTAACGCAATTATTGAGTGAAGAAAAAAAAGTGGGACTCTTGCTTATTGACCCTTCATCGCCCTTTAATCTCGGTGCCATACTTGGCGACAGATTGCGCTTGAGTGCTCACTTTAACCACCCCAATTTATTTATACGATCCATTGCCACGCGTGGCTTGCTGGGTGGGCTAAGCCACACTATTGTAGAAGTATTGGAAGTAATGAAAAGCTATACTTTCGACTATATTTTTATTGAAACTGTTGGCGTAGGACAAAGTGAAGTTGAAATTGCCGGACTTGCGGATAAAACAATAGTAATACTGGTTCCCGAAGCTGGCGATAGCGTGCAAACCATGAAAGCCGGCATTATGGAAATTGCCGATGTTTTTGTGGTGAACAAAGCCGATAGAGCCGATGCCGAAAGCATGGTGCAAGCCTTACAAACTCAATTGCACCTTGCCGATAAAGATTACATTCCGGTAATAAAAACTATAGCTGTAGAAAATAGTGGCATTACAGAACTCATTTCAACTTTCAGCGAAAAAACGAGTGTAAACGAAAACCGAAAAACACAACTCCTACTTTCAAAAGCACTCACAATTATTCAACGCGAAAAGATGAAACACTTTGATGTATCTGCATTTTCAAGAGATTTAAAAGAGGCGGTTACTATGGAAAATTTTAGCCTCTACCGCTTTGTGAAAAAGTATTTCTAATCTATTTACGAAGCATAGCGTTTTCTGCGCCAGTAGGTAAATACCAATCCTGCCAATGCCGTAATTAACATAGGCAACACCACATTTAGCAATTGCAGTTTTGTTTTATACTCGTTCACCTTAGTTGAATCCAGCAAACGCAACTTCACTTCCTTATTGCGGGTTTCCAATAAACCTGCATTATCGGCAAGGTATTCAATACTGTTTAGCATAAAGTCTTTATTGGCTAAAGTCTGGCGCGTAAAAGGCTGGTATCCCAAAGGATATGCGCTGTTATCGTTGCGCTTTTCGTTGCGAATAATATCGCCATCGGCAATTACTATTTGCTTTGCCTGTTTTCCTTCGGCCAAGAATTTTAAATCTTCGAGCGAATCGTTTACCGCTAAAAATTCCGGTGCCAAACGGTTCTTAAATACCGATTGGAAGTTTCCTTCCAACAATACTGCCACCGGCAAATTTTTCTGGTTGAAATATCGAGGATCGGGGCGATCGGCAACTATACCAAAATTAACGCGAGCCGGAGTACGCACTGCCTTAGAGTTATCGGTTGTATTGAGCAGTATTGTTTTCCTTATACCTATATTTTTAATAGTATCTATAGTACTTGCAAACTGTGCTGCCACCGGATCTAAATTTCTATTGATGGCATGGTTGTTATTACTAATTAAATATGGCGCATAAAACCATGGAAACAACTGTGTTTGCGGGCTATTGCCCAAATTGCCAATTACCAAAGGAATAGCTCCGCAAAGATTAATATCCTGCACCAAATCGCCATTGATGCGCACACCGTATTTAAATAGTTGGTCTTCTAAATTCAAATCTCTATCTACCACAAACTGCCCGGTAAGGTTTTCTTTTAGCGAATCCATATCTGCCGTGGTAGCGTCTAACAACCAAAGCACATTGCCGCCACGCATAATATATTGGTCTATTTTATACTTCTGCTTTTCATCGAATGCTACTCTTGGCTTGGCAATAACCAATGCATCAAAACGGGAAGGAATGGCAAAAGTACTGTCTAAATTTAGTTCTTGAACCTGATAGCGCTGTGCAATAAGTGTATTTAAAATATCGGCTAGATCTAACCTGTTCAACTCTCCATTTCCTTGTAAAAATGCTACTCTAGGTTGCCTGTATTGCGATATTTTTTTTATGGCATTGGTGAACTTATATTCTAATTGAATAACCGAATTGTTTAAAATTTCTTCGGGCGAAAAGCCTGCTTGGTTTTCCAGCAATTGTACCGGAAAAGATTGCCCTGCATACGTAACAATTGCACCCGGCACAATTATCCGCTGCGTGTTGGCATCTTTCCCTTGTGTGGTTAAATTGGTTGCCGTTAAACCTTGCTTGCGCAGCTCATCAATTACATCTTTTTTTTCCGCCTCCGTTTTCCCTTCGAGCGGATCGTAAAATTCAAAATGAATAGCACTGCGGTTTACGGCTCGCATTTCGTTCAAAATATCTTTGGCAGATTCCTTAAGGCGCACAAAGCCGGCAGGCAAATCGCCTGCCAAATAAACTTTCACCACTACTTCATCTTTCAATCCCTTTACAAGTGCTTTAGTGGAAGTAGAAAGCGAATATCTTTTCTCTGAAGTAAGGTCGAAGCGCAGATAAAAAAAGGATGCCACCACATTCAGCAACACTAAAGCCGCCAGAGAAAGCACCAGCGAAGTAATTACTTCCTGCTTTGTATATTTCTTAGCATTCACCGTTTCTGTATTATTCTTCTTTCCTACCATTTTCTTGCGCTCAACGCTGTTTTTGTGAACAAAAGAAATGCAGCAATTAAACTGAAAAAGTACACCAAATCGCGCGTATCCAACACGCCTTTACTCATGCTGATATAATGTGCATCTATACCTAACTGCTCCACAATAAAATCACTTTTACCAAAAAATACACCCAACTTGGCAAGGTATGTAAATGCTTGATACAGTAAGAAACAAAGCAACACGCCAAATAAAAATGCAACTATTTGATTGGGCGTAACCGAAGATGCAAAAATGCCGATTGCAGCAAACACACACCCCAATAAAAATAAGCCAATGTAAGAGCCTGCAATGCCTCCTGTATCTACATTTCCAACCGGTAATGCAGTTTGGTATATTGTAATAAAATAAATAAATGTGGGAAGCAGTGCCATTGCCAACAAAGTAATGGCAGCCAAATATTTCCCGGCCACAATTTGAAATTCTGAAACAGGGCGCGTAACCAGCAATTCAAAAGTACCGACACTTATTTCTTCAGAAAAGCTACGCATAGTAATAGCAGGAATAAGCAACATGAAAATATAGGGCGACAGCGCAAAAAGCCCATCAATATTGGCATACCCAAAATCTAAAATGCTGGTATCGGGAAAAATCCAAAGAAACAATCCCAATACCAATAAAAACACCAATAGAGCCAAAAAGCCTACCAGCGAACTAAAAAACTGCTGAACTTCTTTAACGTAAATTGCCCACATAAAAAGCAAAAATAGTTTTGTTTATCTTTTCGTTTTCAAATAAATTTAAAGTAGCTGTTTTATGTTTGCAGCATCATGGTATCAAAAAAAGTTATAGGCATTACCGATTGCGGTAAATTTCAAAACTACTTCGATTGGATTGCAACTTACTCCAGCGAATTAGAAATAGTAAAACTAAGCTATCGCCTCAATAATCTTAGCGATATTGAAAAGTGTACACACATAGTGCTTACCGGAGGCGAAGATGTGCACCCACGCTTCTACAACCAACCGGAGATGCTGCAATACTGCTCCGCAACCGATATGGATGAAGCACGCGATGAATTTGAATGGAAAGTGCTGGAGTATTCACAAAAAAATAATTTACCGCTTTTGGGTATTTGCCGCGGACTGCAAATTGCCAATGTATTTTTTGGTGGCACACTCATTCCCGACTTGCCTTCGTTTGGAAAATACAACCACTCAAAATTTGCAGAAGGGAAAGACCGCTATCACGAAGTAAGCGTTGATGCCAATTCGCTCTTACACAAAATTACACAAAGCGATAAAGGCATTATTAACAGCGCACACCACCAAAGTGCCGGAAAAATTGGCACTAACTTAGTGGTAAATAGCTTTTCGCCCGATGGTGTAGTAGAAGGAATAGAAAGAAGAAGTTCTGGCAACCAAGCTTGGCTTTTGTTGGTGCAATGGCATCCGGAACGTATGCGCGACAGAAACTACAATCCATTCTCCATCAATATCCGCAAAGCATTTTTAGAGGCATGAGCAAACTACAGGCGTGGCTGCACGCATCTCGCTTACGCACTTTGCCACTGGCCTTTTCATCAATTATTACAGGTAGTGCCATTGCCTATAAACATGCCCCACAGCATTTCAACTATACCGTTTTAATACTGTGCTTTATTACTACTCTATTGCTTCAAATACTTTCGAACCTTGCCAACGATTATGGCGACAGCCAAAAAGGAACCGATAACAGCGAGCGCATTGGCCCCACACGCGCTATACAATCGGGCGCTTTAAGTTTTAATGAAATGAAACAGGGCATAATTGTTTGTACCTCGCTTGCATTGCTCAGCGGCATTTGGCTAATTATTGAAGCCACCAAAGGAATGCATTTTGGCGTGGGGTTCGCCTTCCTTTTATTGGGATTATCTTCTATTGCCGCAGCCATAAAATATACCGTTGGAAAAAATGCCTACGGTTACTTGGGCTTGGGCGATGTATTTGTTATTTTCTTCTTTGGCTGGGTTGGTGTAGCAGGAAGCTACTATTTGCAAGCAAAATACTTTTCGGCCATAGTATTGCTGCCTGCTACCACTATTGGCTTTTTGGCTGCTACCGTTCTGCATCTCAACAACATGCGCGACAGAGAAAACGACCAAAACTCCAATAAAATTACACTTGCCGTGCGCCTTGGCTTTGACAATGCAAAACCCTACTTCTATTGGCTAAATATAATTGCCTTATTTTCGTTGGGGCTTTTCTTTTTATGGTCTAAACTATACTGGTGGCAATTTGCTATTGCAGTATTGCCATTTGCAATTTTGGGAACTACTTGCTTTAAAGTTCATCAAATTAAACAAGCGCAAGATTTCGACCCGCTGCTTAAAGTAAATGCACTCAGTACTTTTTTACTTTCGCTACTTTTTGCGTTGGCACTTATACTTTAAACTAAATAGCAAACGGACTTATGCAAACAGCGCCTTCAATTCTTTAGCATCGGCAGGTTTCATTCTTCCGGCCAATACCAATCTTAACTCCCTCCTGCGAAGCGCACTTTCAAATTGCTTTTGCTCTTCTTCGCTTTCCGGCAATATGGCATTTACTTTTTTGGGTCTTCCATTACTATCTAATGCCACAAAAGTATAGTAAGCCTCGTTGCAGCGATAGCGTGTTTGCGATGGCAAATTTTCTGCCCATACTTCAATATGTGTTTCGAGCGAAGTATTAAAAACGCGTGTAACTTTAGCAGTTATAGTTACCACATCGCCCAATTTAATTGGGTTCTCAAAACTCACATTATCTACCGAAGCTGTTACCACTACTGCATTTGCATGCTTTCCGGCAGCAATGGCAGAGGCAATATCCATCCAGTGAAGAATTTTTCCACCGCGCAGATTGTGTAGTGCATTGGTATCGTTTGGCAAAACGATTTCGGTCATAATTATCTTAGACTCCGAAGGTGTTTTTGAATTCATATTTTTTATTTTCCAAATAATCGAATATCGCGAATAGGTAAGCGATTTTTTAAACGAGTGAGTGTAATAGTTGCCGAACGGTTATCGGCTTCTTCTTCCTTAGTTTTTGAACCTAGCGTTATAGCCGTTCCTTTCAATCTTTCAAGTGCAATACCGCCTTCCGAAAGTGCTCTCAGTATTTTGAGTGAGCGCAACAGCTCGGGGCGCATAATGCCTGTTTTCAACAAATCCGGCTTGTATTTTCTAAAAGTTTCTATGGTATCTATAAAAGCCCATACCGCTTCATCTTTAAATTTATCGAACTCGCCCCTATCTGCCTTTCCATTGATTTGGCATTGCATATCGGGGTTTACTTTTAACCATTGCAATAGGCGATTTAGCAACTGTGTATTGGCATCGCCTTCCACCTCGCAAATATTTTTACGGTATGTAAATTTTTCATCGCCAATGCTTTCATCTATGGTGGCAAACCAACTATTATATTGTTCGTTGGAATAGTGCGTGCTGTCTATTTCTGCAATGGCTGCAAAATTTGCATTGCAAAAATCGGTGTACACATTGCGCAGAAACTGTGCAGTTTTTATGGATTGCACACTGTCGTTAAGTGTTTCGAAGTACTCGGTAGAGTTAGAAAAAAAGTGCCTTACGCTTTCATTAAAATAGGGTGAAGTGCCTTTAAAATCTGCATATTCTTTGGCAAATTTTTTCTTGGCTGCTGCTACTGAATTTTCATCTATGTAGCGATGAATTTCTGTAATGCTTTTCCGCAACAAATCATATACTTCTTGGTGCCTTCCCTCTGGAGGATATACGGTTATACTAAAAATTCCATAGTAGTTATCTACTTCATAACTTGCCTGAATTTTCCTTACACCTGTTTCCTCTTTCAGTTCTTTAAAAATCGGCTGTGTAGTATCGTTCAGCAGGGCATTCAGCAAGAAGGAGTAATAGCTTCCATGCGTGTAGTTTCTACCTCCAAAAGATAATGTAGATAGTGTAATTTTAGGTTCACTCGGGCTGGTAAAAAGCGGATGCTGCGTACTATAGATAAGCGGTTTTACACTTCTAATTTTTGTAAACTCATCGGGATTGAATTCTACTTTTAGCCATGAGTTGAAACTGCGCTCTAACATGGTAAGCAATGAATAGGGTTGATAATTCGACTGAATTAAAATGGTGGATGCCACCGGAGAATAATACAGTCTGTAAAATGAATCTACATCTATCACCGTATAATTGGCAGTAGTGGCAGAATCGCCCCATACATTCACCTTGTCTAAATCGAATTTAAAGAGTTGCTGCTGCATTGTTCGCTTCACAATGTGCTGCTCTCCTGTGTTAAACTCAATACGCTTAGTGTTGGTAGCATCTATGGCTGCTCTTACTTCTTCATCCACAAACTTTTGCTTTACCACATGCTGGGCAATAAAATCGAGTAAGCGCTGCAACTCCGAGTGAATAGTTTTAAACCTGAAAGTAGTTACTTCTACACCTGCTTCGGAACTAAAGCGGATATTTGGATACTTACCCGATTGTAAACTGGTATTTATTTTACCTGCAATTACTTCGTGCAGCAAGTTTGCCAATCCTCGCTGCTCCTGCCGTTCATAAATAGAACCCGATCTAATGGTTAATGAAACCTCTGCAACAGGCAATTGCGGTGCATACACACATACAGAGTTTAAGCCGTTTTGCGATAGCGATATATTGTAGTTTGTTGCAGCAACCATACTTTGAGCCGAAAGTTGAAAGCCTGCAATTACTAAAGTCCACCAAACAAGGATTTGCTTCATGCCTCGCAAACCTACACTAAAATAATTTGCCTTAAAATTTCCCTCCTACATTCAATAAAAAATTGCGCTATAAAAAGTACAACCTGCCATACCCTACATACTTCGGTTTCCACAAAACTGAATACACATCTACCTTTTCGATAATAAAACTATATTCGGTGTAGTATAAACCGAAAAAAGACAAATGGAACACAGCTTATCATCCAGCGAAATTCTTACACTTTACAAAAAGGGAAAATCCTTTCAGCAGATTCTTCAACAATTGGTAGAATCCGGCATAGACGAGCAATTGGCAAAAAGCACAGTGGAGCAAGTGCGTAATGGCTATTACGAGCGCCAACGTAAAATTGGACTTCCTCTTTTATTGATTGGCGGCATATTATGCATGGCCGGTCTTGCCTGCAATTTTTTCTTTAGTTCCCACGAAACCGCCTTTTATGTAAGCCTTTATGGGTTGGCAGGTTGCGGATCGCTCATTGGTTTTGCCGGCTTAGTTTATTTATTGGGCTAGCCAAAGTGCTTCACAAAAAGAATTAACACCCGCACCATTTATCGGCAATTTATGACTGCATGTTTTACATTCACGCTCACAACCAACTCCGGTACATGATTGTTTTAAAGGCAGAAAATTTAGTAAAGGCATATAAAGGAAGGCGTGTAGTAAACGAAGTTTGCTTTGAGGTAAAACAGGGCGAAATTGTGGGTTTACTTGGCCCAAACGGAGCCGGAAAAACCACTTCGTTTTATATGACCGTTGGCTTAATAAAACCCGATAGCGGCAAAATATTTTTAAGCGAACAAAACATTATCGAAATGCCCATGTACAAAAGAGCCAAAAATGGCGTGGGCTATTTGCCGCAAGAGGCAAGTGTATTTAGAAATTTAAGTGTAGAAGACAATATAGCTGCTGTATTGGAAATGACCGAACTTTCTAAATCGCAACAAAAAGAAAAACTAGAAAGTTTACTAGCCGAATTTGGATTAAACCGTGTGCGCAAAAGTATGGGCAATGTACTAAGCGGAGGCGAAAGAAGAAGAACAGAAATAGCCCGTGCACTTGCCACTGCGCCCAAGTTTATTTTGCTCGATGAACCATTTGCCGGTATAGATCCCATTGCCGTAGAAGATATTCAACGCATTGTAGCAAAACTTAAAGAAAAAAACATCGGCATACTTATTACCGACCACAACGTACAAGAAACGCTCTCTATTACCGATCGCGCCTATCTTTTGTTTGAAGGCAAAATACTAAAACAAGGCAGTGCCGAAGATTTAGCTTCAGACGAAATGGTACGCAGAGTATATTTAGGCCAAAACTTTGAACTAAAACGCAAAGTAATTCTGTAAAAAATGCGGCTGTCATTCATTTTGCATCAACTGCTTGCCAAGCAAACACTTAGCGCGTATATAGCGCTACTATTGCTATTTCCAGCTTGTAAAGTAAAAAAAACAGCCACCGAAACTCCATACCCAAGCACTACAGAAAATGTAGTTTCGCATGCCGTATTCGATACGCTCTTACAGAAAATAAATGATGGTCAAATAGATTACACCCTACTCTCGCTGCGTTGCAAAACTGTGTATGACGATGGCAGTAACCGCCAACAGTTCAACACCAACATTCGCATAAAAAAAGACAGTATGGTTTGGGTATCGCTCACCGGAGCTATGGGTATAGAAGGTGCTCGCCTTGCCATAACCCGCGATTCCTTTTTTTTACTCAATAAACTTAGCAAAGAATACACCGCACGCCCCATTTCTTTTCTAAACGAAGTAGTTCCGCTCAACACCAACCTGCAAATGCTGCAAAGTCTTTTACTCGCTTCGCCAGTACCCTTACAGCAAGCTACCGAGCGCATATTCCACACCGATTCTTTTGCCATACTACAGTTGCAAAATGCAGCACTGCGCCAAACCATAACCGTGCTTCAACAAAACTATACAACACGCGAAATTATGTTGGCAGACCAACGAGTAAAGCAGGATTTACGCCTTACATTTGGCAACTACAGAAACATTGGCGAAAAACTCTTTCCTTTCGAAAGAAATATAAAGGTGAACCGCGGCCCCCAGCAAATGAATATAGAAATGGAGGTACAGCGATACACCATAAACGAACCGCTAACGTTTCCTTTTGAAGTAAATGAAAGCTACAAGAAAAATTAGTACTCTACTTGCCCAACTACAACATGTAGCACACCTTGCATTATTACTTCTCATCCTTGCCCCCACACCTACTTTTGCACAAAACAGCAGCAGCCAAAAACGCAAAGAAGAAATGCAGCAGCAAATGAAAAGGCTGCAACAAGAAATAAAAGAAATTGAAGCCATTATTGAATCTACCTCCCAAAAGAAAAAAAGAAGTATAGGTGAACTCGAATCGCTCTTGGCAAAAATAAAATCGCGCGAAAAACTCATAAACAACCTACGTTCACAACTCTCCGAAATTAACGGCAACATTAAATCTACGCAACGCGATATTACCCAACAAAACCAGCGTGTTGCCGAAATGAAAAGGCAGTATGCCGATATGCTCCGCAAAGCATACAAAAACCTTACCGTACAAAGCGAACTACTTTTTATAGTTTCTTCTTCTTCTTTTCACGATGCAGTGCAGCGCTATAAAATTCTAAAAAGAGTAGCAGATTTTAGGCGCATACAAGCCAAACAATTGCAAACAGAAATTGACAACCTAGAAGTAAAAAAGAAAATTTTGGAAAGCGAAAAAAATGAGCAATTACAAGTCTTTTCCGAAGAAAACAAACAACAACAAGAGCTTATGCGCGAAAAGCGCGACCAAAGCAATATGGTTGCCAAACTAAGCGACCAAGAAAAAACCCTGCGTAAACAGTTTCAACAAAAACAACAAGCCGTACGCAACCTCAACAAACGTATCGAAGCCATTATTGCCGAAGAAATACGCTTGGCTCGAATAAAAGCTAATGAAAAAAGACCACCTTCAACTACCACTACTACCGATAAAAAAGACTACGACCCCATTCCACTCACTCCCGAAGAGCAAGCACTCAGCAACGATTTTTCCAGCAATAGAGGCAAACTGCCTTGGCCTGTTTCGCGCGGGCATATCATTTCTGGATTCGGCAAGCGCGAACACCCAACACTTAAAGGTGTATTTATAGAAAACAACGGAGTAGATATAAAAACAATTGAAGGCAGCGAAGCCAGGGCAATGTTCAACGGCACTGTAGTAAGCGTATTTTCATTACCTACTACCAACACTTGCATTATTGTAAAACATGGTGAGTATTTTACCGTATACTCCAACATTGAAAATGCCAGTGTAAAAACCGGACAAAAAATTAGCACCAAACAATCGCTCGGAAAATTAGTAAGCGACTCCGATGATAACCTTACAAAAGTGCATGTAGAAATTTGGCGCGGCAAAGAAAAAATAGATCCGGAGATGTGGCTGGCAACTAAATAGAGAACAAAAACAGTTTATATGAACTGGAAAATAAAGCTCGTTTTACTCTTTGCCCAATTGCGAAAACCACTGCAAGGTAAAGACCCCAAAAACATTATTGCCATACGCAAAAAAGCCGAGCGTGCCGCTCACCTTGGCACACTATTTTTCGATAAGAAAATTACCATTACGCAGGTAGAAAACACCCTTGCCAACCAAGTACCCGTTCGGATTTACAAACACGCTTCGCATAACCGCCAGCGCGTAATAGTATTTTACCACGGAGGCGGCTTTGCTCTCTACGGATTAAATTCCCACGATAATGTTTGCCGAAGGTTGTGCTTAAACACCAATGCCATAGTAGTATCCGTAGATTATCGCTTAGCCCCCGAATACGTATTTCCCTCCGCACACCAAGATGCTTTTGAAGCATTGCAATGGGTAATAAACAACATACAGCAATATGGAGGAAACCCAAAAGATATAGTAGTTGCAGGCGACAGTGCCGGAGGCAACTTAGCCGCATGTATGGCACACCGATGCTTAAAAGATAACATACCAATTAAAGCCCAAATTCTTATTTATCCTTGGATAGATGGCAAGCTCCACAACCCTTCTATTAACCGAAATGGAGAAGGCTACATGCTTGAAAAAGAAACCATGCATTGGTTTCAACAACTGTATGTACCTAAAGAAGAAGAACGCTGCCTCCCCGAAATTTCGCCCTGCTATGAAAAAAATTTTGAAGGGCTGCCCCCTGCCTTTATTATTACCGCACAATACGACCCTTTACTAGACGATGGCTTCAACTACTACAAACAATTATCTGAAGCTAAGGTGCGTACCAAATACAAAGAATATCAAGAACTCTTTCATGGCTTCTTTAACCTGCCATGTATGCACCCAAATGCCATGCAATGCTATAATGACATAACACTGTTTTTAGCCGAAATAAAATAGTGAAACAAGAAAGTGTACTACAGGCAATTACACTACATATCATCTTCCATCAATGCCCACAACTTGTCTTTAAGTTTTTCAATACCCAAGCCTGTTGCTGCTGAGAAGAAAACAAATTCTGTACTGTCCTTTTTTCCTAACTGCTGCTTAATATCTGCCTCTACCAATTGTAGCAACTCGGCATCGGCCAAATCGCATTTTGATATACCCAACAAGCGCTTTTTTGTAAGTAATTCGGGATTGTATTCTTTTAACTCGTTTAATAGAATTTTGTATTGGGCAACTATATTTTGCGAATCGAAAGGAACTAAAAACAACAAACATGCATTGCGCTCTATATGCCTTAAAAAGCGAATACCCAAGCCCTTCCCGGCAGAAGCCCCTTCTATAATTCCCGGAATATCTGCCATTACAAAACTGTACTTTCCACGATAGCTCACCATCCCTAAATTAGGTGCTAACGTAGTAAACGGGTAATCTGCAATTTCGGGTTTGGCGGCACTCACCACCGAAAGCAATGTAGATTTTCCGGCATTAGGAAAACCCACCAAGCCCACATCTGCCAATAACTTTAGTTCCAAAATTTTCCATTCCTCCTTTCCGGGTTCGCCCGGTTGGGCATGTGTGGGAGCTTGGTTGGTTGCCGACTTAAAAAAGTTATTGCCCTTGCCGCCTCTGCCGCCACTTACCAAAATAAATTCCTGCCCATCTTCAGTTATTTCCACAGCCACCTCACCAGTTTCGGCATCCTTGGCAACCGTACCGAGCGGCACTTCCAAAATTTCATCTCCACCATTTTTACCGGTGCAAAGCTGTTTTGCGCCATTGGTTCCATCCTCGGCAATTATATGCTTTCTGTATTTTAAATGGAGTAGTGTCCAAAGCTGTTTATTGCCACGCAAGATAATATGCCCGCCTCTGCCGCCATCGCCCCCATCGGGACCACCGCGTGCCACAAATTTTTCTCTTCTAAAATGAGAACTTCCTGCACCGCCCTTTCCGCTGCGGCAACAAATTTTTACATAATCAATAAAGTTCTCCATTGGGAATATTTCAACAGCTTATATACTAAGCGTGCTTGTTTATTTCAGTTTGCAACAAAGCAAAAATTTCATCTATAGAGCCTTCGCCCGCAATGTTCACCAACTTGCTTTGTGCGGCATAAAAAGTTGCCAAAGGTTCTGTTTTGGTTCTATACTCTACCACACGGTTGCGCACTATCGATTCATTTTGATCGTCTGCTCTGCCGCTGGTTTTACCGCGCTCTAAAATTCTGCGCGTAAGCTCTTCTTCGCTTACCACCAAAGAAAGTACCACTTTTATTGGAGCCTTGTATTTTTCTAGCAAATCGTCTAAAGCCGAAGCCTGCGCTACCGTGCGCGGGAAGCCATCAAATACAAAACCTTTTGCACCAGTGTTGGCTGCCAATTTAGCTTCTATCATACCAATTACCACACTATCCGGCACCAACTCTCCTTTATCCATAAGCATTTTGGCTTCTAATCCCAAAGTTGTTTGTGCAGCAATTTCTGCACGCAACATATCTCCGGTAGAGAGGTGTACTAAATTATATTGCTGAATAATGTTTTGAGCTTGTGTGCCCTTGCCACTTCCCGGAGGGCCAAAAAGAACTATGTTAAGCATATTTATTTAAAAATGAATGGCAAATATAATCGAATAAATGCAAACTATTTAAGCTGCTGATTATCACAATTTTAAATACATCAAAATTTAAAAATGTAAAATCTACACTCAAAAAGAAAAAACCAAATATACATATCTAATCTATAGCTATTGTAAATAGTTTGTAAGTATCACCTGCTTAATAATGGTGATAAGAAATTTGTGTAGGTTTGTTGCAAGAATTGCCCCAGCGGAGTGTAAACCAAAAATACTGCAATGAAAATTTTACAACTATTTGAAAAAGCATGGATTACAGCCTTTATAGCGGCTTTTATAGTTACCATATACAACTTTATCACCTTACAAACTTTCGACCACAGGGTTTATTTTCCTTTCTTTTGCGGCTTATTCTGCATTCTTATTTGGATGAATATTCGCGGGCAACGGAAATTTTACGATAAAATGCACAATGAGAAAAATCAGACTTCCTAACCTGAACTGTTTTGCATATTCGCACCGCTAACCATGTCGCTTTCATTAGAAGAAATAAAGAAACCAATTACCGCAGAGCTTAACTTATTCGAAGAAAAGTTTCGCGATGCCATGCGCTCCAACACTCCGCTGCTCGACCGCATTATGCACTATATCGTAAGCCGCAAAGGCAAGCAAATGCGCCCCATGTTTGTATTCTTATCGGCAAAGCTGCATGGCACTACTACCGACTCTACTTATGTTGCAGCATCGTTGGTAGAAATCTTACACACAGCAACTTTAGTACACGATGATGTGGTGGACGATAGTTACCAACGCAGAGGCTTTTTCTCTATAAATGCTTTATGGAAAAATAAAATTGCCGTACTCGTAGGCGATTATTTATTGGCAAAAGGTTTGCTGCTAAGTATAGACAATAAACAGTTTAGAATACTCCAAATTTTAAGTAACACCATTCGCGAAATGAGCGAAGGCGAATTACTACAATTAGAGAAGGCAAGAAAATTAGATATTCAAGAAGCTATTTATTTTGAAATTATTCAAAAGAAAACGGCATCGCTTATTGCATCGGCCTGCGCTTGCGGTGCTGCAACCGTAACACAAGACGAAAGCCATATTGAAAACGCACGCTTGCTGGGCGAAAAAATCGGTATTGCATTTCAAATTAAAGACGACCTCTTTGATTACGAAGAGGCCGAAATTGGCAAGCCGCGCGGCATTGATATTAAAGAGAGAAAAATGACTTTGCCGCTCATTTACACACTCAACAAAACCGATACTAAAACCCGCAAAGCCATTATTGGAATTGTAAAAAATGAAAACACCAATCCCAAAAAAGTACGCTGGGTAATTGAGCAAGTGCAGCAAGCTGGCGGCATGGAGTATGCCAAGCAAAAAATGCTGCAATACCGCAACGAAGCATTAGCTATTCTGCAACCATATCCCGATAGTGAAATTAAAAAAGCTATTACCAATTTAATTCACTTTACAATCGAAAGAAAAGTGTAAGGTTTTTGGAAAATAAAAAGTCCCGTATCGGTTAGAAACGGGACTTACTTCAAAAAGCCAAAAGCAAACAAAAATTTATTCCTTACTAGGATATATAGCTATAGGATGCTTGTTTTTATTTATGAGTTGCAAGCGCTGATGAATTAACACCTGCTTTTGATTTAAGGTTTCATCTACCTCCACATTTTTAGGCTCACCTGAAATAATCGTAATTCTTTCATTCAGCGAAGGCGATAACTTTTTTGCATTCAACTTTAAGGAATACACAGGAATTTGAAATTCTTCATCTGTATGTTTGGCATCGCTGCTTTCTGCAAGCAATGGTTCACTTTCTATTTTTGTTTCAACCTTTACCGGAGTTCTTTTTACTGTTTTTGCTGCCGACTGTGTGGCTGGAGCAATGGCTGCAACTGTTACCACTTCTACAGTTGGTTTCATTTCTTCACCAATAACAATGTTGGCCTTTTGTGCAGGCAATTTAGCTTGTGGAATACCGTGAGTGGCAGTGCCATTATTCCAAAATAAAAACGATAACACCGCAGCCACCGAAGTAACCGCAGCAGCTATACCATAATTCCAAAACAGTTTATTGGAAGAAGCAGGCACTTCAATCGGTTTTTCGAAGGCGTCTAACTTGCCTTCCAATTTAGCCCAAAGATCCTTGGATGGAGCCGCCTCGGCTCGTTCCAATTGCTCTTTTATGTGTTTGTCAAAATTATTTTCCATAGTACTCTTCAGTTTATCTTCACTACAATTAGACGTATTGGTAATAATAAAGTTGCATTACTTAGCCACGCTTAACAGGCTTTTAGATGTTTCGGCAATTTTTTGTTGCAATAAATAACGTGCCCGTGCCAACTGCGATTTCGATGTACCTTCCGAGATATTCAGCATTTCACCAATTTCTTTATGCGAATATCCTTCGATAGCATATAGGTTAAATACCGTTCTATACCCGGTAGAAAGTTCACTCACCATGCGCATTAAATCTTCTACTTTCAGTTTTTCCAATGCACTGGTATCGTTGTATTCCATACTCTTAACATTGGTTTCCTGAATGGCGTATAAAGTGGTATTTCTGCGAAAACTTTCAATACAAGAGTTTACAAATATTCTGCGAATCCAGCCTTCAAACGAGCCTTCTCTGCGAAATTTTTCGATGTTGCGAAAAACTTTAATAAAGCCATCTTGCATTAAATCTTCGGCTTTGCTCACATCTGCTGCATAGCGCAAACAAACTGCAAACATTTTGCCCGAAAACTTATCGTATAGTGCTTTTTGAAACTTGCGGTCGCCACGAAGGCAGCCATCAATAATTTCATTATCAGAAAGAAAATCGGCCGTTTTCATCTTCAAACAGTTTATTGGTTCTAAAAATAAAGATGTTTATTCTTAAACGCAAGTTGCATCTAAAAATTATTCGATAGGTTCGCGCTGAAAGTAAATTGAAAAATGTCGGTAATAGTTAAAGATTTAACCAAAATTTATGGCGAACAAAAAGCCGTAGATACTATATCGTTTGAAGTAAAAAAGGGCGAAATACTTGGATTTTTAGGCCCAAACGGTGCAGGCAAAAGCACCACCATGAAAATAATTACCGGCTTTTTGCCTCAAACATCGGGCACAGTATCTGTAAACGGCATCAACGTTTCTAACGACAATCCCGAACTTAAAAAACATATTGGCTACCTGCCCGAAAGCAATCCGCTCTATACCGAAATGTATGTAAAAGAGTATTTAGAGTTTTGTGCCGCACTCTACCACCTTGCTCAACCCAAAAAACGTATTGCAGAAATGATTGGCATTACAGGCTTATCGCAAGAACAAAAGAAAAAAATAGGGCAACTCTCTAAAGGTTACAAACAGCGGGTAGGGCTGGCACAAGCCATGCTGCACAATCCCGAAGTGCTTATTTTAGATGAACCAACCAGCGGTTTAGACCCCAACCAGCTAATCGAAATCCGCGCACTTATTAAGCAATTGGGTGAAGACAAAACCGTAATCTTTTCTTCGCATATTATGCAGGAGGTGCAGGCCGTTGCCGACCGTGTAGTAATTATCAACCGAGGCAAAATTGTAGCAGATGATACGGCTTCGGAACTCCAGTCTAAACTCAATAATGAAATGGTGGTTACTGCCGAGTTTAAGCAAACCGTGCATCGCGAAACACTCTTAAAAATAAAAGGTGTAAAGCAAGCCCAACAAGAAGGGAAAATATGGCAACTCACCGCCACAGGCAACGAAGATATTCGCGAAGCGGTATTTGAATTTGCCAAATCGAACCAACTTACCTTATTGGGCTTACAACGCGAGAAGTACTCTCTCGAAGAAGTATTTAAACAACTAACAGGCAAGTAATTTGAAAACAATAGTAATTGCTGGCGGTGGTGCGGCAGGCTTTTTTGCAGCCATCAACATTGCCGAAAAAACCCCGGGCAGCCGCGTTATTATTCTTGAAAAATCGAGTAAACTATTAGAAAAAGTACGCATAAGCGGTGGTGGGCGCTGCAATACCACACATGCCTGTTTCGACCCCAAAATACTCACAAAATTTTATCCCCGTGGCGAACGGGAGCTGCTAAGCCCTTTCATGCGTTTTAACCCATCCAACACCATTCAATGGTTCGAAAAAAGAGGCGTACATTTAAAAAAAGAAAGTGATGGCAGAATGTTTCCTTCCACCAATAATTCCGAAACCATTATTAACTGCTTTATGCAAGCAGCACTTAAAAACGGTATCGAAATTTGTACCAACGAAGGATTAGATGCACTCCGGTTTTCTGCATCCCAAAATCTTTGGCACATACAAACCGGAAAAGGAAGAAACATACAAGCCCAAGCCGTTGTAATTTGCTCCGGCAGCACACCCCGCACCTGGCAACTTCTATCTGCATTGGGACACACAATAACACCATCTGTACCATCGCTTTTTACCTTCAATATTAAAGATGAACGGCTCAAAAACCTTGCCGGCATTTCGTTGCAAAACGCTACCATAGCTATAAAAAGTTTAAAACTGCAAGAAACAGGAGCTCTGCTAATTACCCATTGGGGACTTAGCGGCCCTGCCATATTGCGTCTTTCGGCATGGGGCGCCAGGAGCTTGCATCAAGCAACCTACAAATTCGATTTATCGGTTGATTTTACTGGCATGGGAGTACCTGCTATACTACCTTTAATTGAAGCATATAAATCGAACAACCCCAAAAAAACAATAGGAAACAGCCATTTGTTTAACATCCCCGAAAGGCTCTGGAAGCAAATAATTTCAAAAGAAACCCAAGAGAAAAAATGGGCTGATGCTAGCAAGAAGCAATTGCTCCAAATTGTAGAGGATATTGCCAATGCTACTTTTCAGGTAAGTGGAAAAAGTACCTTTAAAGATGAATTTGTAACTGCAGGTGGCGTACACCTAAAAGAAGTAGATTTTAAAACCATGCAATCCAAGTTACTTCCACACCTTTACTTTGCCGGAGAAGTATTGGATATTGATGCTATAACAGGTGGTTTTAATTTCCAAGCGGCATGGACAACCGCTTGGATAGTATCGGAAAGCATTGCTGCACACAACACTTAGTTGTTTCAAAAAAAATTATTCTAAATCTACGTATTTAGCAGTAATAGTTTGCTTTTGGAAGTAAGTTTTAGCTCCCGAAATTACAGTAGTATCCAACACGGTAGTGTATGGAGAAATTTGTATTAAACCAAGCGATCTGCCGGTACCCAATGTTTGCATTTCTTCTTTGGTAAATGTACAACTCTTTGCATTAGGTCCTTTTACTTTGCGTAAAGTAGCATTAGGCCCCGATACTACAAACACAGTAGAATCTGCAATAATGGTATCCTTTGCAGTTAATAAAAAGCTCTCCTGCGTGTTTATCTTTTTATCTTGAATTACTGGCTTAGCAGGGAAAGCCGTAGTATCGTTTATGCTCAATGGCGCTACTCCTGTAGCGGTATCTCCGGTGGCAGTCCAAGCGGCAAGATTGCTTAAGTATGTAATACCTTCAGGAATATTACCTAATTTCTTGTAGATGTAGTTTCCACTTTCTTCCTTAGTCATTGGCAGTCCGTTGATAGTTACATCACCTGCATTCACTTTATTGTTTTTAAAGAATGCTAAAGCATCGCCAACTTTATACTCGCTAGATTGCCCATACACGCTGGTGGTGGACACATAAAATACAGATGCTTTAAAAAAGAAATCTGCATCGCCCGGCACAAAAGAGGAAGGAGCCTCATTTTTAGGAGTTGGCGGATTATTTTCAGTTTCTTTTTTACATGAAGAAAAGCCCAGTACAAACGCTGCGGCAACTGTTGAAGCAAGAAGAATTTTTTTCATTTTTTATTTACTGAATGGTGAAAATAAAAATTCATGGAAAAACAAAAAGTAAGTTGCAACAATTGTATATTATTGAAACATGGGTGAAGTAGCAACACTTTTAGCATTGGCAATTGCTCCGGCATTATATCTTGCCATTATTATCTATGGGCACGATAAATATGATCCCGAACCCAAACGAATTTTACTGGTAGCTTTTCTTTGGGGTTGCTTTAGTGTAATACCCGCATTGGCATTAGAAACATGGGGCGCTCATTTAGGGCATGGCATTTCACAAAACTTTTTCCGCACCGCATTTTATGCTTTTGTGGTAGTGGCATTAAGCGAAGAACTAAGCAAATTTGTAATGCTTCGTTTACACGCGTACCGCCAACCGGAATTTAATGAGCCTTTCGATGGAATTGTGTATGCAGTCTTTGTGGCATTGGGTTTTGCCACGGTTGAAAACATTGCGTATGTATTTATGCATGGCTTTGGCACAGGTATAATTAGAATGTTTACCGCAGTTCCGGCACACTATTCTTTTGGAGTAATTATGGGCTACTATGCCGGCAAGGCCAAGTTTAATCCGCGCCACCGCTTTTCGTTAATGAGCCAAGGCGTGCTGTATGCCACACTTATACACGGTGCATACGATTTCTTTATTATGCAGCAAAATATTCCTGCACTTGGAATTTTCACCTTTGGTATTCTTGTTATGAGCTGGCGGATAAGTAAAAATGCTATTAACGAATTAAAGGCAGATAGCAAGTTTCGCTTCCATCAAAGGAGTTTGTTTTTATAGGCGAGGATTTACATCCCAAAAAAGTGTAATACCCAAAAAGTAACGGCCCCCATTAGTGCCGAGGCCGGAATAGTAACAATCCAAGCAAACACTATATTTCCTGCCACACCCCAACGAACCGCACTAAGGCGTTTTGTCATCCCTGTTCCCATAATAGATCCAGTAATGGTATGGGTGGTACTTACGGGAATTTTCATTCCTGTAACGGCAAACAGTGTAAGCGCTCCCGCTGTTTCAGCACAAAAGCCTTCAAACGGCTTTAGCTTGGCAAGTTTCTGTCCCATTGTTTTTACAATACGCCAACCACCAAACAGTGTTCCCATACCCATAGCCGTATAGCAAGCTAAAGCTACCCACGATGGCAGCGTATCGCCCGGATGCACATACCCATGAAAAGCCAAGGCAGCCCAAATAATACCCATTGTTTTTTGAGCATCGTTTCCTCCGTGCCCTAAAGAGAATAGTGCGCTCGATACCAACTGCAATCGCCTGAAATACTTATCTACTTTAGATGCAGGAAGTTTTTTTGTTAAGTTCAATACCAAAAGTGCTATTGCATACGATGATACCATTCCAATAATAGGAGCCAATGGAATAAATAATAATGTGGTAGAAAGCTTATCCATATTTATGGCTCCGATTCCGGCCTTTGCAAAAGCAGCTCCGGTAAATCCACCTAAAAGCGCGTGAGAAGACGAAGAAGGAATACCCCACCACCAAGTGAGTAAATTCCAAATAATAGCTCCTACCAAACCTCCAAACAAAACAGTTTCGGTAACAGCATCTTCATGCACCATTTTCTTAATAGTATCTGCTACTCCATGATCAACAAAGAAAAAGAACGCAAGAAAGTTGAAAAAAGCTGCCCACGCTACTGCCTGAAAAGGAGTAAGCACCCGAGTAGAAACAATAGTGGCAATTGAATTTGCCGAATCGTGAAAACCGTTGATAAAATCAAACAGTATGGCAACAACAATAATGATGATTAAAAAAGTCATCTAATCGGCTTAAGAATTCTTCACTAAAATAGTTTCAATAACATTGGCAACATCTTCGCACTTATCTGTAGCAGTTTCAAGCATGTTTAAAATATCTTGATACATAATTAAGCGCTTAGCATCGTTTTCCTTTTGAAATAAATCGGCAATAGCTGTATGAAAAATATCATCGGCATGGTTCTCTAAACTATTGATACGCACACATGCTTCTTTAATACGCACTATATTATCCATACTGCGCAAATCAAAAACTGCCTTATTTATTTCTGCAGCACTCTTTTCCACTATTTCTGCCAACTTTCTGAACGATTCCGGATTATCTTCCATACGGTAAAGTTCCATACGCTTAGCTGCACCATAAATAAAGTCGGCAATATCATCTAAAGATGTTGCTAAATAATGAATATCTTCTCTATCGAAAGGGGTAATAAAATTGGTGCTTAGTTCGGTTAAAATCTCATGCGTGATATTATCACCCACATGTTCCAGTTCATGAATTTTACGCATCATATCCTGCCGTTTATCTGCCGAGCGGGCATTGATATACTCCGTTAATGCTTTAGATATTTCAACCACATTGGCAGAAGCTTTAGCAAAAAGGGCAAAAAAAGTTTTGTCTTTAGGAACTAAGAAGGTTAGTATTTTATCTATCCACATACAACTTTGTATTTACTTTGGAATACTTTTGAAGCGGCAATAGTAAGCGCCCAATGTAAACAAATTGTTAAGACACGTTACAACAATTCCACAACTTTTACACCATTGCTCATGCCCCAGAAAATTAGGAAACCCCACTCTTAAAAAGTGTAAGCAACGTTATACACATATCATTCATCTTATTCTATGTTAATAATAGGAAATTTCTATTTTTCGCCTTTCAAATTGTATGATGAAAAACTTTTTTACACTTTCTTCTTTCTTATTAGCCTACAACATATTATGCTCACAAGACGTTACTGTACCAGGCTCAGGTTCTTGCAATGGTGGAGCTGTTAATGGTACATGGACTGTCCCTTGCACCGTTACATCAGTTACCATAGAAGTATATGGTGGTGGTGGTGGTGGTGGTGGTAGTTCCGATGGTTCAAACGGAGGTGTTTTCTGCAAAGAAAACAAAGGCGGTGGCGGTGGCGGTGGCGGTGGCTATAGCACCATCACCATCAATGTAACTCCAGGTTCTGCTTTTACCTATAGCGTAGGCTCAGGAGGATGTGGCGGTGGCGGTGCTGGTGAATGCAGCAATGGCGATAATGGAAATGATGGAAACAGAACCACTTTTTCCGGTACAGACGCAAACGGAACAGCCATTAGCTTAATTGCCAATGGCGGACAAGGAGGAAGAAGAGGCAATAGCGGCAGTGGTGGCGCCTCTGGCGGCCCCTCTGCAGGAGGAACAGCATCAGGTGGCTCCACCAACCAAACAGGAACAGGTGGTGCGGCCGCACAACCTAAAGGTTCATATGTAGGTGGTGCAGGTGGTGCGGCTGCAGGCCCCAATGGTGGTGTAGGCGGTACAGCAGGAGCCAGTGCCAATGGAGGCCCCGGTGGGCAATATGGCGGTGGCGCAGGCGGTGGCGCAGGAAGCAACGACCAAGGTGGTGGTGCAGGTGGCAGGGGCGGTCTTTTAATTACATACGGAAACACAATACCTCCGGCAACAGCACCAACTATTTCTTCTACCCCTCCTACTTGCCTAAACCCAGGTAGCAGCACCATCAGCAACTATGCCAGTGGCATCACTTATGTATTTACCCCTACCGGACCTACTGTTGGAGCAGGGGGGGCTATTACAGGTATGGTAACAGGAACAAGCTACACCGTAGTTGCCGGCACCGGTGCGTGTGCTTCTCCTCCTAGTGCTTCTTTTAGCAATGCCCCGGCCTCTGCCCCTCCGGCAGTGCCAACTACAACATCAATACCACCCTCTTGTGGTGCGGATGGCAGCACTACCATTAGCAACTACAATGCCTCATACACTTATACCTTTACACCTGCAGGTCCATCTGTAGGTGCAGGCGGTGCTATTACAGGTATGACTGTTGGCACAAGCTATACTGTAACTGCAAGCGATGGCAGTTGCAACTCTACAGCCAGCACCTCTTTCAGCAATGCAGCACAATTAGCTGCTCCTGCAACACCTACTATTACAGCTACTCCTCCTACATGTGCTGTACCGGGCAGCAGTGCCATTGGTAACTATGTAGCAACCAATACTTATACTTTCACTCCGGCAGGACCTACTGTGGGTGCAGGTGGTGCTATTACAGGCATGACAATCGGTACTTCTTATACTGTAGTAACAAACGATGGCACTTGTAATTCCTTGGCAAGCGTATCTTTTAGCAATGCAGCAACAACACCTCCTCCCGTGGCTCCAACTATTACTACTACTCCGCCTACCTGCTCAGCAGATGGCAGCAGTACTGTTAGCAATTACGTAGCTACCTATACCTATACTTTTACACCAACAGGGCCTACCGTAGGTGCAGGTGGTGCTATTACAGGTATGACGGCAGGAACTAGCTATACCGTATCTGCAAGCGATGGCACTTGCAACTCCTCTGCTAGCACCGCTTTCAGCAATGCTGCACAATTAGCCGCCCCGGCCACACCTACTATTACCGCTACTCCTCCTACTTGTATGGCAGATGGCAGCAGCACTATTAGTAATTATGTTGCTACAAACACCTATACATTCACTCCTGTAGGTCCTACCGTGGGTGCAGGCGGAGCCATCACCGGAATGACGGTGGGCACAAGCTATACTGTAGAAACAAATGATGGCACTTGCCCTTCGCAGCCAAGTACTGCTTTTAGCAACACGGCTGCAACCACACCTCCGGTTGCCCCAACCATTACTACCACACCTTCTACTTGCGCAGCTGACGGCAGCAGCACTATAGACAATTACAATGCTGCTTATACCTATACCTTTACACCCGTGGGACCTTCAGTAGGCGCAGCCGGTGTAGTAACTGGCGCAACAGCCGGAACCAGCTATACAGTAATAGCGAATGACGGCAGTTGCAATTCGCAACCAAGTGCGTCTTTTAGTAATAGTGCACAATTACCTGCTCCTATAGTAAGCGTAAGCGGAGCATTAAGCTACTGCATTGGTGCCAATACTACCTTAACTGCCAATGGTGGTGCGGGATATGTTTGGAACGATGCCGGCAATAGCACCACTGCTAGTATTACTGTAACGCAAGGTTCTTATACTGTAACCGCTTCTGACGCTAATGGATGCACTGCTACTGCTACTGCTACCGTAACAGAATCTACACCTCCAACTATTACTTTTAGCGGAGCATTAAGCTACTGTAGCGGCAACAACACTACCGTAACAGCCAATGGCGGCACCGGATACACTTGGAGCAACGGGGCCACTACAGCAGCCAATACTGTTACACAAGGCACTTACACCGTAACAGTAAGTAATGCCGCAGGTTGTACTAATGTAGATAACGTAACTATAACTGAAGATCCAACGCCCGTTGCAGCATTTACCTACCAAGCTACCTGTGCAGGCGAAGAAGTATTGTTTACCAACCAATCTACCGGAGCCAGCACTTATGCATGGAGTTTTGGCAACAATGCTTCATCAACAGATTTGAATCCATCTACTACCTATACCACCGGAGGCACTTATAGCGTAACACTTGTTGCTACCGAACAGAACTGTAGCAATACCGTTACACAATCTGTAACAGTTTCAAACAAACCTGTAGCCGATTTTTCTGCAGAAAAACTAAGACTTCTGCAGCTTGAAGAACCTTTGATACTACATAACAACAGTACCGGAGCAACCAATTGGCTTTGGACTTTTGGCGACAGCACCACTTCAGGTGAATTTGAACCCACACATATTTACCAAAGCAAAGGTGTGTATAGCGTAACTCTTGTGGCATTTAATGTTGGTGGCTGTGCCGATACACTTACTAAAACAGCATGGGTAACTGTAACTGAAAGACCTGCTTTGTATGTTCCTAACTTGTTTTCACCAAACGATGATGGCTCTAACGACATCTTTAAAATTGAAGGTGGCGGCTTTAAAAAATTGGAATTGAAAATATTCAACCGCTGGGGCGAAAAAATATTTGAAACCGAAAATGCTGCTTTCGGTTGGGATGGCTATGTTGGCGGAGAGAAAGCAGAGCCGGGCATTTATGTTTACCACCTGAGTGTAACCTACGAAACATTGAATACCCAAAAAATTTCGGGAACAATTATACTCATGCGCTAAGCCTCACTACGGCAAAGCAAAACAATATAGAAAGTAAACAGCATGCTCTCTTATAGAGTTGCAGCGTACTTACGGTATTTTGTAATTGAAAATCGTGTAGGTTTGCGTTCGCAAATCCTATTTTACATCATCGATTTTCTAAAAACAGTAAATGAAGATAACGTTAGCGCAACTTAATTTTCATGTTGGAAACTTTGAATCCAATACTGCAAAAATTATAGCCGCATCTAAACAGGCAGTTGCTGCCGGAGCCGACTTAATTGTATTCAGCGAATTGAGCATTTGCGGCTATCCGGCACGTGATTTTTTAAACTATCCGCACTTTATTGCTCAATGCCAGCAAGCATTACAGCAGATTGCCAATGCCAACATCAATATTGGCATTTTAGTTGGTGCACCCGTGCCCAATACGGTTCCTCAAGGAAAGGATTTATACAATGCTGCAGTATTTATTCACGAAGGAGTAATTAAACAAGTGTTTCATAAAACACTATTGCCTACTTACGATGTATTTGATGAATACAGGTACTTTGAGCCAAACCGAAACTTTGAATTACTTCACTTTAAAGGCAAAAAAATTGCAGTTACCATTTGTGAAGATATTTGGAATGTAGGCAATGAAAATCCTCTTTACACCATTGCTCCTTTAGATGAATTGGCATCTTTGCAACCCGATTTTATAGTAAACCTTTCTGCATCACCCTTTTCTTATTTGCAACACGAAGAGCGGCTAAAAGTGGTGCAAGCAAACGTACAGCGTTATGGCATTCCAATGGTGTATGTAAACCAAATTGGAGCACAAACCGAATTGATTTTTGATGGTGGCAGTATGGTAATGCAAACCAATGGGAATATTGGCACACAGCTTCCGTTTTTTAAAGAAGCTATTCAAACTATAACACTTACCGAAAACGGCAGCCATTTCTCCGAACTGTTGGATAACAGCCATTCAACTATTGAACGCATATACAATGCATTGGTACTTGGTATCCGTGATTACTTTACCAAACTTGGTTTCAACAAAGCAATTTTAGGGCTAAGTGGAGGCATAGACTCAGCAGTGGTGCTCTGTTTAGCAGTAGAGGCGCTAGGAAAAGAAAACGTAATGAATCTTCTCCTGCCTTCACAATTTTCTTCGCAACATTCTATTGACGATGCACTTCAACTATGTTCTAATTTAGGTGTGGCTCATGAAACTATTTCAATTCAACCTGTATTTGATACCCTTAGGCAGCAGACACTGCCTTTCTTCCAAAACCTACCTTTTAATATTGCCGAAGAAAATATGCAAGCTCGCTCCAGAGGTATTTTACTCATGGCTTTCAGCAATAAACTAGGCTATATTTTGCTCAACACTACCAATAAGAGTGAAGCTGCCGTTGGCTACGGAACGCTGTATGGCGATATGTGTGGAGGGCTAAGCGTGCTGGGCGATGTATATAAAACCCAAGTGTATGCATTGGCGCATTATATCAATCGTTCAAAGGAAATTATTCCACAAAATATTATTCAGAAAGCACCTTCGGCCGAGTTACGCCCTAACCAAAAAGATGCTGATTCTTTGCCCGATTACAGCCTACTCGATAAGGTTTTAACTGCTTATATTGAAGATTGTAAAGGCATAGATCAAATATTGAAAGATGGATTTGATGAAACTGTGGTAAAACGTATTTTACGCATGGTAAACATGAATGAATGGAAGCGATTTCAAGCGCCTCCGGTACTGCGTGTATCACCAAAAGCATTCGGCATTGGCAGAAGAATGCCTATTGAAGGAAAGTATCTTTCCTAAGCTGATTGCTACTTGCATTATACGCTTATTTCTTCACCATTTTTAGAGCCTCTGCATACTTTTTCTTTACACCATTATCTTCTTCTTGCTCACACAGTTCTTCAATTTTAGGCAATAGCTTTGGGTTTATCGTTGTTTTCAATTTTAGAATTTCTGCCAATGCGTATGCCGTAGCCCAGCGAACTACTGTACCTGTATGTGTGGCATTAAGCAATAAATTTGGCACACACGCCTCTAACTTTGCCGGAAAGCTTTTGGCTATATTGCCTATTACCTTTGCACTCTCCCATTTTACGCGGGGTTCGCTATCTTTTAATGCTTTGGTTACATACAGCAGCAAGGCTTCGCTGGCAATAGCCAAATCCTTTTTGGTGGCATATTCTATTGCCTCAATGCATGTGGCTTTATTGGTTGCTTTCTGCTTTTCGGCATAAGCCAACAACTCTTCTACCAATAATTCTTTACTAAGGAGCCATTCGCCAAGTGTAGCAACTTTTGCCTTGGCCTTTAGCGCTTTGTCTTCAAATACTTGTTCAATTGTCATGCTAATTATTTTTTCCAGCGTTTAAGTTTAGGAACTCTTTTGGTAAAAGCTAACTCCTAAGGCTGCCTCTTTTCCTTTTAACTGTTTTGATTGCAAGATGGGTAAAGGCTATCTCATTTGCAATTCTTAGTACTACACAAACACCAATTGAGCATCGGTTAATTCAAACTGCTCGTTTCTAAAACGCAGCAATAGCCTGGCAACTGTTACCACATCGCGCTGGCAATATGCTGCAATTCGATTCAAGTTACTTTCTACCCAATAAACCCGCGCCACATCTTTACCTTCAATATCTTCTTTTGGTGAAGGTATTTGCAATACTGCCGCCAACAATTTAAGTGAAGTATAGTTCTTGTAATCGCCAAAACGCCATAAGTGGAGGGTATCTATACTCGATACTTCCCACGGTTTTCTTCCCGAAAAATCTAGTACCGGAGGCAGTTTCATTTTATGTATAAGCATACGCCTGCACAAATACGGAATATCAAACTCCTTAATGTTGTGCCCGCTAAAAACAATAGCCTTCTTTTTACTCAGCAATGCTGAAAAATCGTGCAAAATAGCGGCTTCATCATCGCCAAAAAACGATTTCACCCTAAACTGAAACTCGCTTCCCTGCTTATGAAAATAACCAACCGAAATACAAATTATTTTCCCGAACTCAGCATAAATTCCGGCACGTTTTTCAAAACTTTCTGCGGATGTTTCATGCTCTATTTTCAGCATTTGGTGCTTGTGCTCCCAAAGTTGCTGCAAGGTTTCGCTCAACAATTCAAATGTTTTGGTTTGAGGTACCGTTTCAATATCTATTACCAAAAATTGCTCGAGTGGGATAGGTTGCATACAAATAAGTTTTTTTCACATGGCTTAGTGGATAGCTTTGGCAATAAATATACAAAAGCTTGCGTTACCTTTGCTTAAAATACAATTCAAATGGAAAACCAGAAAAGTAACAAAGGCATTTACATTGCAGCTATTGTGGTGTTGTTGCTCCTCAACGGTGTGTTGGGTTATTTGCTTTATGTAAATAACAGCGAGAAAAAAGATTTAGAAGTAGCCAAGCAAGAACTCGACAACCAATACCAAGGTGTACTTACTGAACTCGAAGCCCGCAAAGCCGAGCTAGAGCAATACAAAGGCAAAAATGCTGAATTAGACAGCATTATTACTGCTCGCCAAAACGAAATAGAAAACTACAAAGGCGAAATAGAATCCTTACTTAAAAAAGGAAAAATTACTTCGGCAGAACTTGCCAAAGCCCGCCAACTTATAGACAAACTAAAAGCTGAAAACAAAGAGTTGCAAGGCAAAGTAGAAGAGCTTACAAAAGCCAACGAAATGCTTACTCAAGAAAATCAGCAATTGGGTAAAAGTTTAGAAGACGAAAAGAAAAACACCGAATCCCTTACACAAGAAAAAGAGAATCTGTCTAAGAAAGTTGCTCTTGGCGCATTGCTTAAATTAAACAACCTGAAAGTAATTGGCGTACACATTAAAAACAGCGGCAAAGAAGAAGAAACCTCTAAACTGAAGAGAGTAAGCAAACTAAAAATTTCGTTTGAAACAGGCGAAAACAAAGTTGCAGAAAAAGGAAACATGAAACTTTACCTGCGCGTTATTAACCCTAAAGGCGAAACTATTGCCGTGCGCGACCAAGGTTCCGGTACATTTAAACTTGCCGATAGTGGCGATGATGTTCAATACAGTCGCGTTGCCGATGTAGATTACCAACAAAGCAATAAAAAAATAAGCATTGATTGGAGCAGCAATATAAATATGGAAGGAACCTATAAAGTAGAAGTTTACCAAAGCGGCTACCTGGTTGGCAAAGGAGAAGTAAAACTGAAATAAACAACCTTAATGCTTTTTAAAAAACTTCCGAAGTGCAATAAAAAAAACCTTCGGAAGTTTTTTTATTTAGTACCTTGTAAAACTCACACTTTGTGAAACAAAAATTGCTTTTACTGCACGGAGCATTGGGTTCTGCCGAGCAACTTTTTCCACTGCGCGATATACTAGAACCTCACTTTGATATTATGGTTTACACCTTTAACCATCACGGAAAAAAGGCTGTACACCAACAAGCCTTTACCATAGAAACTTTAGCCCGCGAACTCTCTGATTTTTTACGCGAACAAATTACAGAACCTATACCCGTTTTTGGTTACAGCATGGGCGGCTACGTGGCTCTTTGGATTGCTGCAAAAGAACCCGAACTATTTTCTAAAGTAATTACACTCGGCACAAAAGTAAATTGGAATCCCGCTACTGCCGAGCACGAAACCAAATTTTTGCAACCTCAAAAGATAGAAGAAAAAGTTCCGTCCTTTGCTGCTTACTTATTGCAACTGCATGGCAGCAACTGGAAACAGTTGGTTAAAAGTACCGCAACCATGATGCACACCTTAGCCCAGCAGCACCTTACGCACAACGATTTAAAACAAATTTCCCAACCTGTTTTAATGTGCTTAGGCGATGGCGACAATATGGTTACCAAAGAAGAAACACAAAACGCCACTCTCTCACTACCCAATGGAAAATTCCACTTGCTTGAAAATACCGTACATCCCATAGAAAAAGTAAACCATCACTTAATTTCACAAACAATAAATGCTTTCTTAAATTAGAGCAACAACCGCGCACCCTTCCTTATCTTAAACCCATCTCCATGAAAGCAACCCTACACCGCTACTTTCAAGATTTGCTGCAAATCGTATATCCCAATGTGTGCTTATCATGCGGCAATCAACTTTCATTTCAACAAGACTTTATTTGCACCACTTGCTTACACACACTACCGTTTACCAACTACTGGGAGCAAACAGCAAACCCAATGGAACAGCACCTCTGGGGACGATTTGCCTTTGAACGAGCCACTGCACTTTTCTACTTTGAAAAACTAAGTGGTGTACAAAGTTTGCTGCACGAACTAAAGTATCGCCACCAAAAAGAACTGGGTATTTTCTTAGGCACACTATTGGGTGAAAAAATGAAAGCAGCCATGCACTGCCAATTTGATTACATAATCCCTGTACCACTTCATAAACAGAAAGAAAAACAACGAGGCTACAACCAAGCCATGCTATTTGCCCAAGGTTTAGCAACTGCTTTAAAATGCCAAGCCAATGCACACTTTATTGTAAGAAAACAAGCAACCGAAACCCAAACGCACAAAAACTTATTTCAACGGTTAGATAATGTGGCAACCGTATTTGAACTAAACAACGCCACTCAACTCGAAAATAAACATGTGCTGCTCGTAGATGATGTACTTACCACCGGAGCCACCATAGAAGCCTGCGCACTACAATTAAACCAAGTGAAAAACCTAAGGCTCAGCATTGCCACCATTGCAGTAGCTTAATATTTTAAAGCGAATTTAATTTGCTGGGAACCAACACCCGCAAGCACTGCGGCTCCACTTCCATTACTAAATCATCGTGCAAAATAAAATGATCGCCATCGAATTGATATACTCTTTTGGGATCGCCTTTTATTTCAATTTGTTTAGCTCTAAAAGTCTCTGCCTCCTTAATTAAATCTGCACGTTTAAATGCAAGGCAGAAAAAGATATACAACAGTTTATAGAGCGGAAATTGATTGACAACAATTACATCCAATACACCATCTTTTAAGCTGGTAAATGGAAATGGACCAAAATTGTAACCATACTGGTTGGCATTGAAAACAGTAAACAGGTAAAAATCACGCTCAATTTCTACGTCATCAATTTTTACTTTACCGGGAAATGGCTTGAAATAAAAAAACAACTCGGTAATTACAGCCCACGCATACGAAAGAAAACCACGGATAGAATGGTGCTTAAAGCGCCTTGCCACCGAAGAGTCTAAACCAAAACCCGCACAACTGAAAAAATAACCCCTGTTGGTTTTTACTGCATCGAGCAATACCTCCTTGGAATTATTTAAAACATCTATAGCACCGTATGTATCGCGTGCAGGAATAGAAAGGTGCGAAGCCAATCCATTACCCGAACCAAATGGAATAATACCCAATGCCACATTGGTATTTACTAAACTTTGCGCCACTTCGTTAATAGAACCATCGCCACCTACTGCACATACTACATGGTAGCCCTCCTCTACTGCCTCTTTAGCTATTGCCGTTGCATGCCCTGCATACTGCGTATAGCGAATAGTAAAATCGTATTGCACATAATCTAAGTAGCGCGCAATTTTTTCGGGAATACCTTCTTTGCGTGCCACTCCCGAAATGGGATTCACCACAAACAATATTTTCTTTTTGGAGCTTTTTTCCATTCCTAATTGTGCAATAAGTATATACCGAGCATAATGCTTAAAAAGCCTTTAAACTCAAGTCTAACGCTACACTGGAGTGTGTGAGCGCTCCTACCGAAATAAAATCCACACCGGTTTCTGCATAAGGTCTAATTGTTTCTAAAGTAACGCCTCCACTAATTTCGGTCTCGTACTTCCCTGCCACAATCTTTACTGCTTCGGCAGCTTCGTCCGGCAAAAAATTATCGAACATAATTCGGTGAATATTTCCTTTTGCCACAATGGCTTTAATATCATCTAAAGTTCTGGCTTCTACTTCTACTTTCAAATTCAACCCATTTTCTCTCTGGTAATTTGAAACAGCGTCAATTGCTTTATCTATTCCTCCACAAAAATCAATATGGTTGTCTTTCAACATAATCATATCGTATAAACCAAAGCGGTGATTATAGCCGCCACCAATACGTACCGCCCATTTTTCGAAATAGCGGAGCACAGGGGTTGTTTTGCGCGTGTCTAAAATCTTGCAGTTGGTATGGCTTACGGCATCCACAAATTTTTTGGTATGGGTTGCTATGCCGCTCATGCGCTGCATGTAATTCAACAATACTCTTTCGGCTCTTAAAATAGATTTTACTTCCCCATATACTCTAAATGCCACACTGCCTTTTTTTAGAATGGCTCCATCTTCAAGTATATTTTCAAACAATAAATTTTCATCTACCAAACGGCAAACTTCTTTTGCCACTTCTACTCCGGCTAATACACCATCTGCTTTCACCAAAAGTTGTGCTCTGCCTTCTTTTGCCATTGGAATGGCTGCCAACGAAGAATGGTCGCCCGGGGGAATAATGCCGTGAGGGTCAATAATATCTTCATCTAATGCCTGCTGAATAAGCCGACTATACATTTCAATCATGCAAATTGGAGTTTATTCTTCTATTCTTAATTCTCGTACGGTAAGCACTCCGTTTACTACTTTTCCATAAATGTAAGTGCTGTAATTGCCTGCTGCGGTTTGCAGTGTTCCCACAAAGTATTTTGAACCTTCGGGTGAAGTGCCCTGGTGCTTTAACTCAAATCCCTTTATATCTTTTTTGCTGAAAAACTCACGCAATACAACCTCTGCCTGTGCTTTGCTGTATGCCGAAGATTTGCTGGGCAAAGTAAATTCTATGCTAGATTCAAAATGCTTGGCTACTGCCGATGCATTTCCGGCTTTTAATCCGGCCAATAAGGCTTCGGAATTTTGTGCATGAGCCGCAAATAAAAACAGCATTGCTGCTGCCATAAATATGGTCTTCATAATAAGCGTTGAAGATAAATACGTTTTCATTGAAATGAAAAGTTTATTGTGAACATTGATGTGTGCAGCTACTCGAAGTTTAATTGGCAATATAGCACATGTTATCCGCGCGGGTGGGCTTGCTTGTGAACTTTCTTAAGTTTTTCGATGGTATTGTGGGTGTACACCTGCGTGGCTGCAAGGTTAGCATGACCCAGCATTTCCTTAACGGCATTTATTTCTGCACCTTCATTTAGCAAATGGGTGGCAAAGGAATGGCGCAAAATATGTGGGCTTTTCTTCTCCAAAGTAGTAACGGCTGCAAGATGCTGCTTCACCAATGCGTATATTTCATAATCCTTAATGGGTTTATTTTTTTTGCCGGGAAACACAAATGCGGCATCATACTCAGGTAGCTCGGCATTTCGCTTTGCAATAAACTGTTTCAACTTTTCAAGCATGGCAGGATGGAGCGGAATCAATCTTTCTTTATTGCCTTTTCCCAATACTTTCAATTGACTGTTCCACGAATCTATATCTGCATCCTTCAGGCTGCGCAATTCGCTGCGCCTCATGCCGGTGGCATAGAGTAATTCTATAACCAGTTTATCTCTTTCGCCAAATATATCTGCTGCAAAAGTAACTTGGGTAAGTAGCTTTTTCATGCCAGCTTCTTCCACAAATACGGGTAACTTTTTCCCCACCTTGGGGCTTACCACTTTTGCCATTGGATTGGTTTGTATTACACCTTCGCGCAATAAAAATTTGTACAGCGATTTTAGTGTAGATATTTTTCTATTCACGCTGCGTGCTGTATTGCCATCTTTCATCAACTCCACCATCCAATTACGGATATGAAAGTGCGAGGCCTGCGCTACCGATACTTTATATGGCTGCAAAAACACCGCAAATTGCTCCATATCGTTTTTGTAAGCCAATAGTGTGTGTGGCGAATAGCGCTTTTCAAATTCTATAAAAGCAAGAAACGACTGCACGAAATTCACGAACTAAAGTTAACAGTAAATTGGCAATTGCAGTGGTGTTGTAAACTGCACTCCATTTAAATGGATAGTTTTACAAACATCTTTTTAGCGGTGAATTACCAAATAATTCTTATACCGCTTTTCTAACTTTGATAATTCCAACACATAGTAATAAGTGCCATCGGGGAGCGGTTGATTATTTACTTGGTTGGTGCCGCTCCAATTATTGCGATAATCTTCGTTTTCATAAACCGGAAATCCATTTCTATTAAAAACTACCAAATATGCAGGGGCAAACTGGTCTAATTCCTTAAAAAATAATTGGTCGTTTATACCATCGCCATTGGGCGAAAATCCTTCTACCTGTTCAATTTCATTTATACAATTTGCTCCTTTTATCCAAACGGTTGCAGGCGTGCAAAGTTCATAATCGCAGGCTTCTATCGTAAAAGAATCGGTGCCGCAAAAGCCTCTGCCAACAGTAACCTGCAACAAACCTGAAACAGAATCTATAGTGGCAGTAAGCAATTTACTATTGGGTTTAGATACTATATGATAACGTAGCGTGTCGTGTTCTACATCGCTGGTTCCAACAGCTACATCTGCATTGTATTCGCCACCACTGCTTTCAACATTTATGGTTACATTATCTATTTCCGGAGCATCATTTACAGGCAATATATTGATGAGCACTCTTGCCTGCGAGCAATTAAAGAAACGGGCAGTATCGCATGCGCGATATTTAAACTCATCTCTTCCATAATAATTGGTGGTGGGTTGATATACAAACTTCCCGGTAGAGTCCATTTGCACGGTGCCGTTGAACGGATTTTGAGTAACTCTTGTCTTTAATTTATCGCCATCGGCATCGTAGTCGTTGAGTAACACATTGCCTACTAAAGTTTGATCTTCTAAGATGGTAAAGGTATCGTTGTAAGCAACGGGCTGGTCGTTCATGGGGGCAATAATAATTGTAACTACAGACATGGCACATTTGTTACTTGTATCGCAAACTCGATACAAAAAGAAATCAAAGCCATTGTAATTAGGATTGCCTTTGTAAGAGTAGTTGTTTACAGATTTAGTAAGTGTACCATTCAGCGGCTGTGTAATTGGCTCCCACGTAAGCGGATCGCCATCCGGATCGCGATCGTTATCTGCCGCTTTCACTACAATGGCAACATCTTCCAATGCAAAAACAATATCTGGGCTTGCAATGGGTGCTCTATTTTGCTTTATGCCATTGCAAACCGCATCGAGCACCAATGTATAAGTACTAAAAGTGCATTGCCCATTGCTGTTGCAAACTCTATAAGCTCCGGTTACACTACTCGAAAAATTTTGTACAGCAACAAAAATTACCGAATCGCCTCTGCGCGTATAGCTGCCACTTGCCGGATTTATTACAGGTAATGGCTCCACAAAGTTGCTTAAGAAAATACTATCGCCATTGGGATCGTTATCGTTTGCCAGCGGGTAGAGTACATGTGTATCGCCCGGGCACACATAAAATGTATCGGCTCTGGCAATAGGAGCGTTCTGTGCGTTTACCATTTTAGTTGCTGCCAATAGCAGCAATGCAATCACAAATCTCAGGCTTCTACTTCTTGTTGAATAAATTGCAAGCATTGTGCTACTGTTTTTTCTGACCCAATAAATATGGCTGTTCTTTCATGAATTTCTTCCGGCTGAATTTCTAAAATAGGCATATTCCCATTAGAAGCTATTCCTCCCGCTTGTGTTACCAAAAAACTCATGGGAATACATTCGTACAGTAAACGCAGCTTACCTTTGCTTTCGCCCTTGTTGGCAGGGTAAAAAAAGATGCCACCCTTTAAAATAGTTCTATGCAAATCGCCTACCATAGACCCAATATAGCGCAATCCAAAAGGGCGTACAGTGGCTTTATCGCTTTCGCCACACCAAGCCACAAATGCTTTTAAGCCATCTGTAAACTTGTGAATATTGCCTTGGTTTACAGAATAGATGGCGCCTTCTTTTTTTATAGAAAGCTCCGGGTGCGACATTACATACGCACCATCGGCAGCAAGCGTAAATCCATGCGTACCTTTTCCAACGCTTAACATTAAGATGGTGGAACTTCCAAACAACATGTATCCCGCAGCGGCAAGCTGCTTGCCCGGCTGTAAGAAATCGGCATCGGTTGCCACTCCTTCAGACTGCTTTTGCCATATAGCAAAAATAGTACCTATGGGAGCTGCAATATCTATATTGGAAGAGCCATCTAACGGATCTACCGCTACCACATATTTTCCTGCTGCATGAATTGGCAAAACAGCATCGGTTTCTTCGCTTACCAAGGCAGCACAAGCTGTACCTTTTTGTAAGAATTCAATTATTAAATCGTTGGCTAATAAATCTAATTTTTGAACTGTTTCTCCCTGTACATTGGTAGTGCCTGCTACGCCAACAATATCGCTCAACCCTGCTACGCGCACCTTTTCGTTAATAAGTACAGTAGCATCTGCAATGGCAGTTATCACCTCGGATAATTCTGTGTTGGTATTGCTTTTAAGATATTGCGACAGCAAAGTTCCTTTTTCCATAGCTGGCGAATGTAATGAAAGCATTCATAATTTATGCAGCAGAAAAAGCTGCAGCATAAGCTTTCATTCTTTGAATCATGGAAGCTAATCCATTGGAGCGCTGCGAAGAAAGATGACTATGCAGTTGAATAGCTTCTATAAAGCCCAATTCGGCATTGGCAATTTGCTTGGCAGGCTGCCCCGAAAGCACATCTATTAACAGTGCTATTATGCCTTTAGTGATGGCAGTATTGGAGTCTGCTTCGAAGAAGATATTGCCATTGCTTTCGTATGCGCGCAACCATACTTTGCTCTGGCATCCCTTCACTAAAAAATCGTCTAATTTATATTGCGATGCGAGTGGCGGCAACTTCTTCCCTATTTCAATAATATACTCATACCGTTCCATTGTGTCTTCAAAAAGATCAAAAGACTCAATAATATCGGCTTCTTTCTCGGCAATTGTTTTCATAAGGCTAAGTAATAAATATGTTGCCTTTTGCGAGGCAATAGGCATGTAATTAGTCTCTATTTACTCGCTTCATTTTTACGGTGGCAATAGACGTATGCAAAATCAACTCATCTAACTTTCCATTGCGATAGATGTATTCGTTTTCATTGCCTTCTTTGGTTTTAAACACGTAGTGACTTGGCGCTTTTTTTTCTATTGGTGTGGCAAACAATTGTGCTTCAAAATAGATTTTTGGCGTATGTAAAGGCTCTGTAAAATAAAGCGATAAAAGCGATGGATAGTTATCGGGCACAATATTTCGCGTACCGTTTTTGGTTGTTACGGTGTATTGATTTCCATCGTAGCTTAAGTCGGTTAAGTATTTCAGCTTTTGGTTCATATCTTCTTTGTAATAGGCGCTGTGCAATTTTGCCTTTACATACTTTACTTTCATGTACGTAACATCTTCGTAGTTCATCCAAAGTACTTTTGCTTTAGAATAGCTTTCTAAAAAATAGTGAACCGTATCGCCACTTACATGTTTGCTTACGGTCATGGTTCCTATTTTATTTCCAAACAAAAACAAATCGAAATGAACCTGTTCTCTGCCGAAAACAGTTACCGAAAATAAAAAAGCTACAAGCGCACACCAAAACTTCATGGTGAGCAAAAGAATGAAACTTTTCATTTGAAGGTATTTAATTGTTGTAAAAAAAATGCGTTACCCACTGACAATAAAGACTGAACACTATCGTGGAAAAAAACTCTTTGTAAAAACGCACATTAGAAATAACATTGCAAAAAATTTGAAACCATGGCAATTAAGCTCGCAGTATTCGATATAGCAGGAACCACCGTAGAAGATAAAGATTTTGTGGCAGATGCTTTAGTAAAGGCTTTTGAAAAACAAGAGTTATTCATCTCTCCTAAACATGCCAATACTAAAATGGGGCTACCAAAATCGCTAGTTATACGCGAACTTATAGACGAGATTTTTGAAGAGGCTCCTGAAAACGTAGAGGAGTTGGCTAATACTATACTTGCCGATTTCAACCAAAATATGCTAGAGTTTTACAAAAACCATCCTGCAGTAAAAGGCAAAACAAATGCTGTTCGCACTATGCTTGCATTAAAAAATGCAGGTGTAAAAGTTGCATTAGACACAAGCTTTTCGCGCGATATTGCCAATACGCTTATAGATCGCTTAGGCTGGGATGTGCAACAGGTAGTAGACTTTTGGGTTACAAACGATGAAGTAGCAAACGGAAGACCCCATCCCGATTTAATTTTAAAAGCAATGGAAATTGCAGGCGTTGCCGATGCTTCGGAAGTAGCTAAAATTGGCGATACAGAAAGCGATTTAAATGAAGGCACCGCTGCCGGATGCAAATATGTAATTGGTGTTACATCCGGAGTGCAACCGCGCAGCATACTAGAAAAAACCAAACACACACATTTGGTAAACGACCTCTACGAAGTAGTTGATATTGTGCTGAACTAAAGCATAAAGCAATATTGCTTTACACGGCACTTGCAAAGAGAAATTGCCTAAACAGCAACATCTGCTTTCTTAAAAACTCAAAACTTGTTTTCATTTATTGCACAAGCATTATATCCTTGCTAAAACAATGAAATACATCTTTGTACTTTTTTGGTGTGGATTGATGCAGTTTTCGTTTTCGCAAGAAACCGAAACTACAGATATTACTCAAGTAGCTGCATACTTTTCAAAACACGGCATTGCATTAGAGCAAGTTCAAAATATATCGCTGTACGAAGAGGCTTTTAAATGGTTAGATACCAAATATAAGTTTGGTGCCAAATCTGAAAATGCTACCGATTGCAGCGGCTTTGCAGGCATGCTATACGAAAAGGTTTTTGGAAAAGATTTAGCCCGCTCTTCGCGCAGTATTTTTCCCCAATGTGAACCGCTTACTTCTAAAAGCGAATTACAAGAAGGAGATTTACTTTTCTTTAAGATATGGAAAGGAGTAATATCGCATGTTGCCATTTACCTTCAAAACGGTAAATTTATTCATGCTGCCGTGCATGGCGGTGTGCGTATAGATAGCCTCGACCAACCTTACTATAAGAAATATTTCTACAAAGCCGGCAGACTTAAAGAATAAACAGTCTGTTTGAAGCAAATTGTATAAAACTTGTTTACAACTATTGCGATGCATCAGTAGTTGGTGAAATATAATTTTACATACATTTATTTCACCGAAATCGTATTTCGGCTTTTTTTCATACCGTTTAATTTCTACTGATTATGAACAAACATTTATGCGCAATTCTCAGCTTGCTTTTAGGATTAAGTACCGTTTTTAGCCAATCGCTTACAGAAGTTTCCTTGCCTCAATATATGCAAGGAACAAACGGCACTAACAACAATAGACTAACCTATATCTGCAGACTCACTTTAGATGGATTAACCGCAAATGCAACATACAGGTACTACACAAGTGCCGTAATAGCATCAGACAATGCTACCAGTAATGGAGCCGGAACACCCATATTTTTACCTACTTCAGGAAATTTTTATTCCGGTTCTTCAAATTTATCTACTTCCGGACAGTATGGCGAATTTACCACCAACTCTAGTGGATCGTTTACCGGATGGTTTGGATTGCAACCAACCGGAAACTCTCGCTTTACCTCCGGCAACACCGTGAACATAAGAATTATGCTAAATAATGGTGCAGGAGGCACCTCTGTTGCCACCAGACTCACCACTACCAGCGGAGTTACTGTATTAAACTTGGGAACAACAACTGCCTTAGCTACCGGCATTAACAGTGTTTCTTGCGGAGATGCCAAAAACTTAGTACTACTTTGGGATAATACAACTGCATCCGGTCGCCCCATTTCCGGTGCCGCTATTGAAGACGATGGATTTACCGTGCCCACTTCTTATGCCACATTCTACAGAAACGATGTAGATGGAACTTCTAAAGCATGGGGAACACTTATTCCAAACACCTTAGCCAATGGCATTAGAAGGATAGAACAATTTTCGCTAAGCACAGGTAGTGCCATTGGCACTGCAGCAACAGATGCCGATGGCTTGTGGCCTACCAACGCTGTAAACACAGTAAACCCGAGCAGCGGAACCACAGCGCTTGTAATAGACAATGCAGATGCACCGCTGGCAACATGTTCATCGTCTCCGGAATTAACCATAGTACCTACCACAAGTCCACTGAGCGGCTTTTGCGCCATTAGTCCGCAACATGGCGAAATGGGCTCTATACAAATAAGTGGTGCTTATTTAACCGGAGCAAGTGTAACTTTAAATGCAAGTACTGATTTTGAGCTCTCTTTAGACGGCATAACCTTCGGCACATCGGTAAATCCAACATATACTGCGCCAACACTTGCTGCTACCAATGTGTATGTAAGGTTAAAAGCAGGGCTTAGTGTAGGAGCAAAATCTGAAGTACTAACACTTAGCGGAGGCGGAGCTACCTCCACCACGCTTACTGTGGAAGGTACCGTAGGTGCAGCAGCCACTTTGGGTGTTGGCGATATTATGTTTACTGGATTTAAAACCACCACTCCGGGAACCGATCAAATTTCGTTTTTTGCTACAGTAGATATTCCTGCAGGAACCGATATCTTATTTACCGATAAAGCATGGGACAAAACACTATACGCTCCCAATTTTAATACCTCTGAACAAACCCTTACTTGGAACAGCGGTGCTTCGCTCATTACCAAAGGTACGGTGGTAAAAGGCTCTTTTTCGAGCGGTACTTCTACTTGGAATATTGGGTCTTCTACCGGCAACGCATTAGATGGACTTTCTAGCGGAGGCGATAATGTTTTTGCATATCAGTTATCTTCCGGTTGCCCGGCATTTTTACATGGAGTTAGCAGTATAGCTTGGCTTAGTTCGGGAGCAGTAAGTACCAACAACAGTTATTTGCCTGAGGTATTAAATACGGCTAATGGCAATATTCTTTCCGGAGGTATGGGCAACCAAGAATACACCGGCACCCGCTCTTGCAACACCATAGCTAACTACAAAACTTTCGTAAGTAACAATGCTAACTGGGGAGCAGTTGGCGGATCAGATGTAGATGCCACTGCCTTTGTAGAAGGATTAAGTATTTCGCTGGCAACTTCACACACCAGCAAAATGGAAAACGATAATTCGCCCGTTACCATTACTGCTACGGCATGTACTGCTGTGCCTGCAACTGTAACCGTAACCCTATCGTACAGCGGCTCGGCAACTGCGGGAACAGACTTTACTGTATTGCCCGCCACCATTACTATTCCAAGTGGCAGCACCACAGGCAGCACCACACTCACCAATATAAACGATGTGGTTTATGAGGGCAACGATACCGCCATTATTTCTATTGCATCTGTAAGTGGAGGCGGTGCTATTATCGGCTCTCCGGCTTCTGTAACTTATATTATTGTGGATGATGATGATGCGGTATATTACTCATGCGCCAGTGGTTCATCTAATGCCGCAATTTGGTCTCCTTCGCCCGCTTGCCCTACATCCGGCACAGCCGTATTTTCTTCCAGCAATAGGTTTGTAATTCAATCGGGGCATACTATTGAATTGGCAAGTTCGCCCGTAACACTTAAATCGCTCGAAATCCAAAGTGGAGGAAAACTATGGCGAAACAGTTCGGTGGTATCGAACACACGCTACCTGAGCGTGTTTGATTATATTGACAACCAAGGCACTTTGGGCAACAGCACACCTTCTTTTGATGCTATTGGAATAAACATCGAAGGAACGAATGTTACGCTTTCTGGTGGTGGCGATTGGAATATAGGTAGGCTTAGAAAAACCGATAACACCAATACAGTTTCTAACCTAACTATTGCTGATGCCACTATTCGATTGTACTATCCGGGTACTGCCTTTTACAACAATCAAAATTCCACTACTCTTAATGTGCATATTGTGGCAGGTGCCACGCTATACGTTTCGGATACTATTACCATAGACGGACCAAACGGTTTAAGCACCGGAGATAGAGGCGGTACTATTACAGTAGATGGCAACTTAATAGTTGATGAATCTTTCTTGGCGCGTTCTTTAAACCCAAGCGGCTATGCCACCGGATTAACCATAAATGCAGGTGGAAAGGCTACCGTAAAACGGTTCCGTTTCAACAATAATGTTGCAGGAGGTGTTAATCAGTTTCAAGTTACCGTAAATGGCATATTAGAAATAAAGGAATCTTTAGATTTAGAGGATGGAACGTTTAATGGAAATGATCATGTGGTTTTCCTTTCGCCATCGGCAAGCCAAGCGGCTATTATAGATAATTTTTCAACAGGATATTATGGAACTTATAGCGGCACAGGTACTTTCCAACGCGGGTTCAGCGCTTCTTCAATTTTCAACCAATTGTATTTTAGTGCCCCTATAAACAATGCCGCCATTACAAGTTTTGCACCTGCCAAAGGAGCAGATGGCGTTGCCGTAACTCCTAAAAACGATTGCGATGAAACCCAACTCGCTACTTCGAGCAACTACGGCAATGTATTTGAATACAACGAAAACTTAGTAAACAATTGCTATTTGGAAGCATGGGTAGTGCGCTCTGCAGGCAATGCCCAAAATGGTAAAGGATACTCTGTTGTAAAAAGTGGAAGCGGGAAACTAGAACTAAGCGGTACGCCTAATATGAACGCATCTTATACCATTAATAATTTGGGAAATAAAGGATGGGCATTACCTACCAAACAAAACCTTGCTCCCAATGCAACTATTGCAGGCTGGCACTTGCTGGGCAATCCGTTTCCGGCAAACTTAAATCCTGTAAATCCTAACGCAAGCGAGTTTGGAAATATCTTTAAAGTATTAGACGCAGCCAACGGGCAATATGTAGATTTTAGCTTTTCCGGTGCCGATTTATTGGCTCCTTTTCAAGGCTTTTTTGTTTACAAAGCTAACAATGGTGGCACAGCAAATTTTGATATTCATGGCGGCAGCAACCGCACTCGCAGTGCTATTCAATTCTATAAAAACAATGATCCGCTTAAGCAATTAAAAATAAAAGTATCGGGCAATGGCAATACCGATGAATGCTATTTGAATATTATTCCTGGTGCCACTGCCGAATTCGATTTAGAATACGATGGCTACAAATGGTTTTCTGATGCTTCTCTTCCAGCTTTATTCACTTCAAACAACAGCGATTTCTTTAGCACCAACACTATTGGAAGTATTGACGAAAATCCAATTGTGCCGTTACATTTTAAAGTTCCTGCTACCGAAACATATCAATTAGAAATTTCGGGTATCGAGAATTTGAATGGCGTTTCTAAAGTAATTGTTGAAGACCAAATGCAACATCGCTCTTATGAGTTTACACAAAATGGCGATTTCTTGTTTAATGCTATTAAAGGAGATGCCGCCAATCGCTTTCAAATCCGTTTCGAAGCTGTGGTTTCCGGTTTACAAACTCCCGAACAACAGCTAAAACTATTTGTAAACAGCAAAGTATTGCATGTAGATTTAGGTGCAAACAATACCAATAGCACCATAGACATATTCAATACTTTAGGCGCAAAAGTAGCACAGTTCGGCACTACGGCATCTTACTCAAAATTTGATATAAGCAATCTTGGAATAGGAACCTTTATAGCAAAAGTGAAAAGCGGAAATACTGCCGCAACTAAAAAATTTACCATAGCAGAATAGCCACCTGCATCGGTCTATTTATTTAGAAACATTCACTTTCAATCTTCGCGAAAGCGTTTACCTTCGGTATTAAACTCAACCCATGCCAAAAAAGGTTTTTAGGTTAGATGATGATGACGAAGATGAAATACCCAAACCGGTTTTGCTCATTGGCATTGCCGGAACAATAAAGTATTACAAGCTTTGCCACTACCTAAACAAAACTTGGGAATTGGATTTTGAAATGCAGGAATCCATTAAACTCAGGTTGCCCCGCAAGCAAAATACTTTTGAATTCATACATTTAAAAGCGGTTAAAAATCCGGGTGAAATAAGCTACGAAGTGCTTACGAACAAAGACAAAAACGAGTCGCTCATTCCCGAAGCAAGCGATTACGATTTACTGCTAAAAATAGATGCCAACCTGCCTCCCCAAGAAGTAAAAAAAATATGCAGCCAACTAAAGCAAATGCCCGAAGTAATGATTGCTGTGCCCATAGAAACCAATTCAATTAAAACCCTCGAACGAATTTTTACAAAAGAATAAGCGGATATGAAAATCAATATCAACAAAACAAAAATTATCGCCACTTACGGTCCATCCTGTGCCGATAAAAATATAATGCTCGAAATGGTAAAGGCCGGAGTAGATGTATTCCGTTTTAATTTTTCGCACGGTAGCTACGAGCAGCATCTCGAAGGCTTTAAACGCGTAAAACAATTAGCCACCGAGCTTGATTTAAACATTGGCATACTTGCCGATTTACAAGGTCCCAAAATACGCTTAGGAAAAGTACGCGACAACCACGAAGTACTCGAAACAGGGCAAACCGTAGAAATTACCAACAAAGAATGTGTAAGCACCTTTAAACGGCTTTATGTAAGCTACGAACCACTACCACAAGAAGCCACACCCGGAGAGGTTATTTTAATAGACGATGGTAAAATTGAACTAAAAGTAATTGAAACCAATAAAGTAGATACCGTAATTGCCCAAGTAATTACAGGAGGAAAAATAAGCAGCAACAAAGGTGTAAACCTCCCCGATACCAAAACCACCGTACCCGCACTTACCGAAAAAGACAAACGCGATCTCGACTTTGCATTGGCAAACGGAGCCAACTGGATTGCACTTTCCTTTGTGCGCTCCCCGCGCGATATCCACCAACTTAAAGAAATAGTTGGCGATAAAAACAGCTATTTAAAAGTAATGGCAAAAATTGAAAAACCCGAGGCTCTAACCGAAATTGATGAAATTATTAAAACAGCCGATGGCATTATGATTGCCCGTGGCGACCTTGCCGTAGAAGTACCGCAAGAGCGTATGCCGCTTATTCAAAAAGACATTGTAAAGCGCTGCCTTAAATTTGCTAAACCCGTTGTGGTAGCAACGCAAATGATGGAAAGCATGATAGAAAACCCCAACCCAACGCGCGCAGAAATTACCGATGTGGCTAATGCCGTAATTGATGGTGCCGATGCCGTAATGCTCAGCGGAGAAACCAGTACCGGAAAGCACCCCATAAAAGTAATTCAGGTAATGGAAAAAATTTTGCGCAATATAGAAAACAGCTCCATTATTTACGACAAAGAACTAAAGGCCAACCAAAGTTCGCCCACCTTTATCAGCGATGCAATTTGCTACAATGCTGCGCGCATGAGTGGAGAGTTGGGCGCAAAAGCAATTATAGGCATGACTTTTAGCGGCTACACAGGTTTTATGCTCAGCAGTTACCGCCCAAAAGCACTCATCTTTATTTTTACAGAAAACAGAGATTTGCTAAACGCACTAAGCCTGTGCTGGGGAGTACGCGCCTTTTACTATAAAAGTTTTGTAGGAACCGATACTACCATCCGCGATGTAATTCGCATACTCAAAGAAAAAAATCTCGTAGCCCCAAACGATATTATTATCAATACAGGCAGTATGCCACTGGCATCTAAAGGCAGAGCCAATATGGTAAAAGTAACAGTGGTTGAATAACCTCAAAAAAAAATGCAACGCACCATAAATGGCACGCTGCATAACACACCAATTTTTAAAACTTAATTCCACCCACCGCCAAGCGCCTTGTAAATATTTATTTCAGCATTCAGCTGTTTCTTTTTTATCTCTATCAACTCCATTTTAGATTCCAAAGCTTCGCGCTGTGTTAAGAGTACTTCTACATAATCGGCACGAGCAGATTTAAACAAGTTCTCTGAGATAGAAACCGAATGTGTAAGTATTTCTACCTGGTTAGATTTGGTTTCAAAACTATTTGAATACTTCTCTATTCCCGATAATTGATTGAGCACCTCGGTGTAAGCATTCAATATGCTTTGTTCGTATTTGTAAACTGCTTGAACCTGCTTGGCTCGCGCAGTTTTATACGCGGCCACCAAGGCATTTCTATTTATGAGCGGTGCAAAAATATCGCCCAAAACACCATACAGCAACGATTCCGGACGAAACCACACTGCCGGATTAAATGCCTGAAAACCTGTAGAAGCCGAAATACGAATAGATGGAAAGAAACTTGCCTTAGCAACCTTAATATCTAATTTGGCAGCCGCAAGTTCCTGCTCTGCTTGGCGAATATCGGGTCTGTTTTCTAGCAACTGGCTTGGTATTCCTGCCGAAATAGAATCAAATACCGTATTGTAAAATGCAGCGCTATTGCGCACTATCGGTTGTGGGAATCTTCCTGTAAGGAAATTGATTCTATTCTCGGTTTCTACAATCTGCTGCTGAATGGCATACTGCATATTTTTAGTATTGAGCAACTGTGCTTCGAAACGGTTTACAGCCAACTGCGTAACCTTTGCAGCATCTTTTTGTTGCTTTACAATGTGCAGCGCATCTTCTTGAATATCAATATTCCTTTGTATAATTTCCAATTGATTATCGAGCGACATCAATTCGTAGTACGAATTTGCTATCTCTGAAATTAAATTGGTAACCATAAAATTTTTCCCTTCTACACTCGCCAAATAGCGCGAAACGGCTGCATTCTTGGCATTCCTCAATTTCTTCCAAATATCTAACTCCCACGAAAAAGCAGCACCAAGCATTATATCGCCCAAAGGCTCCGGAAATTTTTTTCCGGGTTTTACTTCCAAATTTTTCTCTACTGCTCCGTTGCGTGTGTACTCTCCTACTTTTTCTACGCCACCACCGGCAGTTATATTTACAAATGGTAAGTATTCTCCTTTTCGTGCTCTAATTTCATTACGCGCCACTTGTATTTCTTGCATAGTAATGTTAAGCTCTTGGTTATTCCTAAGAGCAGTATCAATCAGCATCACCAAATTGGAATCTGTAAAATAATTACGCCACTTAATTTTAGCGGTATTAAAGGTGTCTGAAGATGTATTGAAACTCTTGGGAACCGCTTTGTTTTCAACCTTAAGCGGCTCTTTAAACAACTTACATCCACCTGCCGACACTAGTATAACAGTTACAGCAATAAGCTGAATTATTTTCTTATTCATTATTGGTTTTTATTTCTCTTCAAAAAGTTACTTACTATTTTTCTTACGCGTTTGGTAAGAGCCAACTCTTCTTGGTCTTCAACAAAGTTTTCGCTGAGTGGCGCTATATCTTGGTCTCTTATTAGCTGTTTACCTTCAGATAGTTTGGCAAAAACATAGTACAAACCGGGTACTACCAACACACCAAAAATAGTTCCAAACAACATGCCACCAAGAGCCGAAGAGCCGATGGTTCTATTACCTACAGCGCCCGGTCCTGTTGCAATTGCAAGTGGAATTAAGCCGGCAATAAATGCAAAAGAAGTCATCAATATTGGGCGAAAACGCACCTTGGAGCCTTCAATAGCTGCATCTAAAATAGAAGCACCTTGCTGCTGTTTTTGCACGGCAAATTCCACAATTAAAATGGCGTTCTTACCCAATAACCCAATGAGCATAATTAAGCCCATTTGCGCATAAATATCGTTGGCAAGCCCCATCGCTTTTAATAGTAAAAACGAACCAAAAATTCCAGGAGGAAGCGATAGCAATACCGCAAGCGGAATCAAGAAACTTTCGTACTGTGCCGCCAACACGAGGTAAACGAAAATAAGTACCACCACAAAAATTACGAGTGCTTCGTTACCTCTTCTTGCTTCATCGTACGAAAGTCCTTCCCAAGCAATATCGTAGCCGCGGGGCAAGGTTTCTTTCGCCACTTCTTGAATGGCCTTAATGGCATCGCCACTGGTGTAGCCCTTAGCCGGAACGCCCTTTATGGAAGATGACATATAGAGATTGAAGCGCGTAATTTCGTTTGGCCCCATTGTTTTGCGCATACTCATAAACGATGAATAAGGCACCATTTCATCCTTATTGTTTTTAATGAAAAGGTTTAGAATATCGCTGGGCATTCTGCGATATTCGGGCGCACTTTGGGTGTACACTTTAAAGAAGTTATTAAAGCGCACAAAACCTTGCTCATAAGTACTACCAATAAGAATGTTTAAATTCTCCATGGCATCGCCAATAGAAACTCCTTTTTGCATGGCGCGTTCATTATCAATTATGAGTTCGTATTGCGGATAGTTTGCAGCAAAAAATGTAAACAAGCCTGTAAGTTCTTTGCGCTTGTGCAATGCTTCCATAAACTCTTTATTTACCTTATCGAATTCTTGGTAATCTATGGTTGGATGCTTATCTATCATACGCAGCGAAAAACCATCAGACGAGCCATAGCCGGGCACTGCGGGCGGCTCAAAGTATTCAATTACCGCACCCATATCTTTGGTTTTTTCTTCCAACTCTTCAATTATTTCTTTTACAGAGTGCTTGCGTTGCGACCAATCTTTTAAGTTAATAATACAAGTACCTGCGTTGGAACCGCGCCCTTCGGTAAGCACTTCATAACCGGCCAAAGAAGCCACCGATTGCACACCTTCTACATGCTCTGCTATTTTTTGCAGCGTACGCGAAACATCATTCGTTCTTTCTAGAGTAGAACCCGGAGGAGTTTGAATGATGGCATATATCATTCCTTGATCTTCGTTAGGAATAAAGCCTGCGGGTAATTTTTCATTTACACCCACAATGCAAAAAGCAAAAACAATCAATATGCCAAAAGTTACTACCCTGCGGTTTACAATTAATTTAAGCAAGGCGGTGTACTTGCCTGTTGCCTTATCGAAGTTTTTATTGAACCAGTTAAGGAATAAATTTACAGGCGAATTGCTTTTGTGCGCACCGTGGTTGTTTTTCAGAATCATGGCACACAATACCGGAGCAAGCGTTAGCGCTACCACACCCGAAAGCACAATGGCACTTGCCATGGTGAGCGAAAACTGTCGGTAAAAAACGCCCACAGGACCTGTCATAAACGAAACGGGCACAAACACTGAGGTCATTACCAATGTAATGGCAATAATGGCTCCGCTTATTTCGCCCAAAACTTCTTTTACGGCATGGTAAGGCGAAAGATGCTTTTCTTCCATCTTGGCATGTACTGCTTCTACCACCACAATAGAGTCGTCTACCACAATACCTATTGCCAATACCAATGCAAAGAGTGTAACAAGGTTAATGGTTAAACCAAAAAATTGCATGGCAATAAAGGCTCCAATAAGCGAAACAGGAACAGCCAATGTGGGTATAAGCGTGGAGCGCAAATCGCCTAAGAACAGAAACACCACCAATGCCACCAGTAAGAATGCTTCAAACAAAGTGTGCAATACTTTTTCTATGGAGGCATCTACAAACTTCGATACATCGTAATTGATTTCGTACTTCATTCCCGGAGGAAAATCCTTCTTCAGTTCTTCCAACTTTTCTTTTACGCCTTCGATAACTTTGCTGGCATTGCTGCCGAAGTTCTGTTTCAACACAATAGAGGCAGAGGGATATGCATCTTTACTAGAATAGATATCGAAAAACTCGCTTCCCAATTCAATGCTGGCAATGTCTTTTAGTTTTAAGCTTTCGCCATTGGGGTTGGCTCTTACAATAATGTTTCCGTACTCTTCGGGTTTATTGTATCGCCCTTTATAGGTAAGCACATACTCCAGCGATTGTGCCGATTTGCCCGAGGCTTGACCTAAACGCCCTGGTCGCCCAATTACGCTTTGCTTGTTGATGGCTTCCATTACTTCTTCGGTAGAAACATTGTAAGCACGCATTCTATCGGGCTTTAGCCATATACGCATGGCAAACTGCCGGCTACCCAAAATTTGCGCTCTTCCCATACCGCTTATCCGTTGCAATTCGGGAAGAATGTGTACGCTGGAATAATTATAGAGGAACTTTTCATCGGCATTTTTGTCGGTACTGTAAAGGTTTACATACATCAACATACTGGGCTGTATTGGCGAAATAATTACCCCTTCGAGTTGTACCAATTGTGGCAGTTTATTGATTACTTGGTCCACCCGTGTTTTTACGTTTACCACCGCAGCATTGGGGTCGGTTCCGGGTTCAAACACAATTTGAATAGTGGCTTCGCCTGCGCTGGTGGCATCGGAAATAATGTATTGCATTCCCTGCACACCGTTTATGGCTCTTTCGAGCGGTGTAAGTGTGGTGCTCACCAATACATCGGCACTTGCACCCGGGTAAGCAATAAATACCATTACACGCGGAGGAGCAATAGATGGAAATTGCGAGATGGGAAGTGTGGTAATAGCCAGCACGCCCATAATGATGATTGCGAGCGATATGGCTATTGCCAATACCGGTCGTTGAATGAATTTGCTAAACATTTGTTTCTTTTTTAGGATGTCAATTACTCTGCGTGTAAGTGGTTTAATTCGTGTACCACATCATCAAACTGCACCAACTTGGTGTGAATCTTTTCGCCATTTTTTACCCTGCGCAAGCCTTCAATCAATATTTGATCGTTGGTATCCAGCCCCTTTGTAACCACATAAATATGGGGCATTTCTTGCCCTACGGTTATTTCTCTGGAACTAATAACACCTTTATCATCTACTACAAACACATATTTTCTATCGAGCAGTTCAAAGGTTGCTTCTTGCGGAATCATGATTGCTTTTTTTATGGGAACTGGCATTAGAATATTTCCGGTTTCGCCATGCCGCAATAGTTTATCGGGGTTGGCAAAAGTGGCGCGAAAGGCAATGTTTCCGGTTTCGTTATTAAAATCTGCTTCTATGGTTTCTACTACGCCATCGTGGTCGAAGTATTCATTATTTGCCATGAGTAATTTTACCTTTTGCTTATCACCATTCTTTGAGCTGGCCACATAATCTAGATATTCTGCTTCGGGCACATTAAAGTACACCCACATTTTACTGTTGTCGGAAAGTGTGGTAAGGAGTTCGCCCTCGTCTATCAAACTACCTAACCTACCGTAAAACCTATCCATAATACCATCGAATGGGGCGCGTATTTGGGTAAAGCTTAAATGTGCTTCTGCCAATGCCAACTCTGCTCTTTCTTTATCTAATCTTGCCTTGGCAAGGGCTAATTCATTTTTTGAAACGATATTGCTATCGGCAAGGCTCTTGGTGTTTTTGTATTCAATTTCGGCAAAACTTACATTGGCTTTTGCCTTTTCCATTTCTGCCTGGTAAATTATGGGCATAATTTGGAACATTAGTTGCCCTTTCTTTACCGGGCGTCCTTCATCTACATAAATATTTTGTAGATATCCTCTTTCTTGCGAGCGCAACTCTATGTGGCTGATTGCTTTTATTTGGCACACATATTCTTTAAGCGTTGAGGTATCTCTTTGCACTGGTTTGGTAACCATGAATGTTGCTTCTTCTTCTTTTTGGTGGTTATTGTGGTTACAACTTGCAGTAAGCAACAAGGTTGCCATGCAGATAAGACCGAAAGTCCCTTTCATTTAAGTTTCAATTGATGATGATTATTTAGAGATATACTTATCCATTCTTTTTAGCCGATAGATGTGTATGAATGCGGCTGTGTGTAGGTGTTGCACCCACAAAACAAAATGGTATTACAGTATAAAACTCTTCCAGGCGTGGTAGAGAATAAACAACGGTATGGCATGTGTGCTGCCGGAAATATCGGGCAGGCCGTTTATTAAATTGATTTGAAGAAAAAGTACAGCACCATAAGCATAATTGCTGAGTATGCCACTTAGCTGTTGTGTTTTGCTTTCTTCATCTGCCTTTATGCCTGTTTCGTCAAATAGTTCAAGAGGAACCGCACTACAAAGCGACTCGGAAATTTTGGGTGCGGCTACAATGGATGTATGGTGATATACTTTATGAACAAAAGCATTTACATTAAAATCCAATGCTGAAAATTCGGTTTTAACTTCGCTCTTCTCTACCGAAAAATACTGGGGTTGCCATTGCAAAAACAGTAAACATATCCATAGCGAACACATTACTGATATTGTCTTTAGCGGATGTAGCGCACCTTTTACCCAAGAAATGGTTTTGTTTTCCATTCGTTTGCAAAATTATAGCCGCTGCTGCATTTTTATAGAAAATAACTTTTTTTGGTTAATTCTATTTTTGTTGTAATAAGTCTTTCACTCAAAATAACACCTCTATTTTTAAAATTAGTTTTAGCAAACTAAAAAGGTAGCTTTACCATATATAAATTTTTGCAAATGGGTTTAATTGTACTATCCATTCCTGCCTTTTTTATACTCATTGGTATTGAATTGCTGGTGAGCAAATTAAAGCATTTGCCATACTACCGTTTTAATGATGCCATTACCAATTTAAGCTGCGGCATTGGTTCGCAAGTTGTGGGCATACTCATAAAGACGCTTACCGTTGGCGGCTATGTTTTTATCTACAATTATTCTCCTTGGAAAGGACTTATACCTACCAATTGGTGGGTGTGGATCTTGCTGTGGCTGGCGGTAGATTTCTTTTACTATTGGTTTCACCGCCTGGCACACGAAGTAAGCATACTGTGGGGCAGCCATGTGGTGCATCACCAAAGCGAGGAATATAACTTAACAGTTGCATTAAGGCAGGCTTGGTTGCAAGGTGCATTTTCTTGGTTTTTTTATCTACCCTTGGCTATCATAGGTTTGGAGCCGCAAATGTTTTTTACCATTGCCGCTATTAATACGCTCTATCAGTTTTGGATTCACACGCGCCTAATCGGGAAGTTGCATCCGGCTTTGGAGTTTGTATTTAATACGCCTTCGCACCATCGTGTTCACCACGGTGTTAATCCAAAGTATATTGATAAAAATCACGGAGGTACTTTTATTATTTACGATAGGCTTTTTGACACTTTTCAGGAAGAAGAAGAAGAGGTGGTGTACGGCATTACCACTCAGGCAAACAGTTGGAATCCTCTTTGGTTGAATTTTGAATATTGGATTCAACTTTTTAAAGAAGTATATAGCCTTCGTTCTCTTTCTAACAAGGTAAAAATGCTATTGCTCAATCCCGGTTGGAAACCTGCCGAACTGGGCGGCACACCTCCGCATAAAGAAGTTTCGCCACACCAATTTCGAAAATACGATACCGTTGTTTCCCCTGCGCTAAGCCATTATGTTTTGATACAGTATGTATTGCTCATTGCCGGAACCTCCTTCTTTCTTTTTTCTGAGGCTAAACCGCCTTTTAGTAAAAACATTGCTATTAAATTGGGTGTAATTGCATACATTATTGTAACCATAGTAAATCTTGGTGGCATGTTCGAAAAGAAAAAATGGGTTACCATATTGGAATATGCTCGCATAGTGCTGCTGCCCTTTTTAGTGTACTGCATACAGCCCAATACCGTTGTTTTTGTTACCACTTTACTCTTATCTATATTGCTTATTGGCTGGTATAAAAAAGGCACGGGATAAATATCCCTTTTTTGAAATATATCCTTACCTTTTTTAAAAAAAATTTTGCAAGTATTAAAAGTAGAACTACTTTCAGCATTCTAAACAACCAAAATAAAGATTATGTCGAGCTATGGAATTGGAGGAAACGAAGTAAAAGGTGATGCATCAGAAGCAATTGCCGATATTCCTCAAAACAAAACATTAGTAATTGAACAACTTACAGCCGATGCGCCAATTAAACCAGGCATTGTAGAAGGATTACAAACCGTAGAAGACGTATTTGCCCACTACAAACCGGAGGTTGAAGTAGAGTTTCAAAAAGAAGATGGCTCCAATGCTAAAGAAGCACTCTCGTTTAAAAATTTAGGCGATTTTGGAGTAAAAGGAATTACCTCCCAAAGTGGCTTTTTAAAAGACCTAAATACACAACGTGAGCAATACGCCAAAATCGGGAAACAATTAAAAACCAACAAACTCCTGCGCAGTACTATTGAAAATGACGACACCAAAGCCGCACTTATTGATGCTTTGCGTGCCCTAATTCAAGAATTAGACGATAACAAATAAATTTTCCTTACATCCAAAAAGAAATACTGTACGTTATGAGTGAACAAGAATTACAACAGCAACAAGCTCAATATAAAGAAGTTGAAAAAATAGCTAATCCGGCTGAGCTTTTAGAAAGCAGCTCAGCCAAACTAGCTAAACTAGGAGGATTCGATTTAATTGAAGTTTCCATTGATGGAACTCAAAACCTAAACCCTACCAGAAAAGCCAGAAAGAAAATTTTCTTAACCGAAGCCTCTAAAAGAGAAGAGCGCGATGAACTAAAACGCACCCTCAAATTGTGGGTAGATTTATTGGCGCAACCGGGTTCCATTTCCGATATGGTAGAAAAAAGCCAACAAAAATCTGAGAATGCCGAGAGCCTATTGAAAGAAAACCAACTCCGTGCCTTAGATGCTACTAAAAATTTAGAGCGCTCTTACCGCAATGTTGCTTTCTTCTTTAAAAATGCCGAAGCAGAAAAAGTAAAAAACGTAAACTTTATGAACGCCACCAACGAGCAATGTCAAGATTTAGACAATACTCGTTTTGTAGATGCAGTTCGCGAAGAATTAGTGCGCTGCTACGATAAACTCGATTTGCGCAACAACTATTCACTTATGGTAGTTCCAGGTTACTTGGGCTCCAATAAAGTGGTTGAAAAATGGTCGAAAATTGCACACGATAATAAAGTGATGATGGTTACCGACTTTATGCACTTAGACGGAGCCGATGATGTAATGGAAATGTTTGAAGATGCCAACCTTACCGGTGGCGATATGTATAAAAGCAATACACTCATGACCTGCAATTGGCTTGTAGGACGCGGCAAAGCAACAGAACTGGGCGAAGACGAAGACTTGTATGTACCACCAAGTGGAGCAATGGCAGGTAAAATATACTCTACGCTTATGTCGCAAGTAGCAGCCGGTAAAAAACACGGCTCCTTAAACGAGGTAGATCAAGTTCGCTTTGAAACCAAAAAAAGTGAAATAGCCAATATGGAAAAATTAGGCTTAGTGCCTATGGTAAACGAATACGGAAAAGTAATGGCATTCTCTGCCAAAACTCTTTTTAATGGCGATAATCTTGGTCTGCAAACCTACTCCGTAGTACGCGTATTCGATTATATCACAAAAGTATTGATGGATTTCTTAAACCGCAGAGCTTTTGAAAACTTCAATGCCAATACGCGCAAAGATTTAATGAGCCAAATCGTAAAATTTTTAGACAGTGTTACCGGTCCCGGAAAACTAATCGAAAAATTCTCTATTAAACGCTTTGAGCAAGACCCAAACCAAAAGGATAAAATATATTTAGACATTCACATGACACCATATTTCCCTGCGAAGAACTTTATGATTAAGATGGATGGCCAAAAAGGCGATGACGGTACCCAATGGAACTCCGATTATGCACAAGAATAAATTTTCATCAACTATTTTTTAAAACAAAAATCCAAATCGTATGTCATTCAAGGCAAAATTTAAAGCAGGTGCGATTGAGGCAAATGTACTCAGCGCAAGTTTTTCATTGCATCAAGATACCGATGCAACCGGTCGTCCATCATCAATTACACGTGGTGGCCTAGTTACCATTACTGTTGAATCTACCGACAAAACAGAGTTATTTGAGTGGATGTGTAACAGTTTTGAGCGCAAAGATGGCTCTGTAACGTACCTTAAACGCGACCAAGACGCCAAATCAAAAGAGTTAAAATTTACCGAAGCTTACATGGTAGATTACTCAGAAGTATTTAGTGCCGGAGGCGGAGATCCTTTTAATATTACATTTACCCTTTCTGCAAAGAAAATAGAAATGGGAAGCGGCTCTCACGAAAACGAGTGGGTATAAACAATCTTTCATTAAAAGACTGTTTCTTTTTCGGAGCCTGCTTTGAATTAGAAACAGTCTTTTTTCATTTTTAAAATAGCAATTATGGCTGTAAGTGCTAAACTTAAAATAGATGACGAAGAGTTCACAGTGCTTCGTTGCGAATATGGGTACCATTACGATTACCATAACGACACGCTGCAACCACGCTCTAATGGTGCCTATTACCCAATTACTGTTCGGGTAGAAACAGGCACATCCCTAACACTCACCCGGTGGGCCATAGATGGCATTCAGAACAATCGCCCGCAACACGCCAAAAACGGCAGGGTAGTTTTTTCGAGAAGAGACCGCGACATAGAATCTACGCTAAAAGGAGTACACTTTAGAAATGCCTTTGTAATAGACTACAAAGAATTTTTCGACTCCTCCGGACTTTCACCCATGTATATGGATTTGGTAATTGTAGCCGAATATATGGCAGTAAGCGACACCGATGAGTCAACACAAATTGCATCGCGCGAATGGACCCGTCCATTTCACCAAAATCAATAAGTTATGTTAGTTAAAGCTGAAGTAAAAATTAGCGGAGGAAAAGAATTTACCACCACTCAATTTCACTCCATAGTTATCCGAAAAAATATTTCGGGAACCAATTACTTTGAAGTACAAATTGATGAAACCCAAATTGAAGGTGATAATGCCTCCATAATGAACGAAGGCGCTAAACTTATTGGCAAAAAGGTAAGCATTAAATTTTCGCCCGAAGACCAATCTCCACAACTTTACTTTAAAGGTATAGTTACAAAAGTAAGTAACCACAATTTGCCCGACCAATGTATTATGGTAATTGCAGGCGAATCTTCGGATATACTTATGCACTATGGCAAAAAGAAAAAAGTGTTCAATAACATGAACATTAAAGACATTGTAAAAAAAATAACAGCTACTTACCCTGCAGATTCGGTGTCTGTAAACGTAAATACAGACCAGCCGCTCGCCAATTTACAATCTACCTTTCTGCAATACGATGAAACAGATTATGAATTTCTGTGCCGGCTTGCCAATACCACCGGATCTTGGTTTTTTAATGACGGTACTCAAAGTTACTTTGGCAAACCTAAAGAAGAAAGAACCATTGAACTCATAAATGGCATTAACCTAAACTACTTTGATATTGACACAAAAGCAGGTGGCATTTCATTGGCTGCACGCTCCTATGTTCCCAGCTCTAATCAAAAACTTTCGGCCAACAAGCAATCTGGCGCACCAAGTGGTGCAGACCAAATTACATCCTCTGTGGTAAGAGAAAGCAGCAATACTTTTTTAAATAAAGAAGAGCTTTTTGCAGACGCATCCCTGCCAAACGCACAAGCTGTAAACGACTTTATACAAACCCAATACAAACAAGCAGTATCTGAGTTGGTTAGCATCTCGGGCAGCAGCAACGATACACTTCTTAAATTAGGCTCCAAGGTTAAAATAAAACGAATAAAACAATCCGAACAAGAAACCGTAGGCGAATACCGAATAGTGTCGCTAACCATAAATATCACTTCCGATTTCCATTACAGCAATAGCTTTACAGCCATTGCTTATGCAGATGCAGCACCGCACAATCCAGCCCTTACCAAAAACAATATACCGCCAACCATGATTGGCATAGTAACAGATGTAAACGACCCCGATAAAGTTGGCAAAGTTAAAGTACGCTTCGATTGGCAAGAAACCAACGAATTTTACGATTGGGTTCAAGTACTTTCCCCCAACTCCGGAAACGATTCCGGTTTGTTTTTCAGACCCGAAACCAACGAAAGAGTTTTGGTAAACATCAATAGTTTTATCGGCTCTTTCGATGCCTTTGTTATTGGTTCCTTTCACCATGGTGAAGCTAAGCCAGACCGTTGGTTTCGCCAACGCGATAACCAAATAAAAGGGCTGCGAACAGTTGAAGGAAACGAAATTCTTTTAGAAGATAAAGGCAACGATGGCAGAGCCATTAGCATACAAACCAAAGATGACGATGGCAATTATGTATGGATAACCGACAACAACGGCTCTACCGAGATTTACCTTCGCTCAAAAGTTATTAAACTTATGGCAGAAAATGATTTAGAAATTTCTGCCGGAGGCAAACTGGTATTGCAAGGAACCGATGTAAAAATTTCTTCCGGCAAAACCTCCGTTAGCAAAGACAGCGCCTCGCAATCTTCCGGCATGGCCACATTAGAACTCAGCAATGCTGGCGATACCAAACTAAATGCAAAAGGTAAAATAGAAATGAGCGCTCTCGATATGAAGTTAAGTTCCAATACCAATGTAAATATTTCTGCCACAGCTAATTTCGATGTTAGCGCCAATGGAAAACTTTCTATTGCCGGAACCTCCTCTTCTTTCCAAGGAAAAGTAGATGTTACCATCCAAGGCGCATTGGTGAGAATAAATTAAACGGTGTACATGAGCCTATCTAAAAACTATAGTTTACCCATTCGTACCGATTTACTTACCAAAGGTAAAGAACATCCTGCCACTTCTTTAAAACAATCATTAGCAGATTTTATACATCTCATTTTAACTACTTCGTTGGGCGAATGCAAATTTCATCCCGAATTGGGCTGCTCGGTATGGGAAAACGATTTTGATATAGTGGTATCTGCCAACCTGCTGAAAGATAAAATGCAAAATGCTATTAGAGACGCTATAGAACAAAACGAAAAACGCCTAACCAATGTGCGTGTAGATATAAAACTTTCGCAAGAAGAAATTGTTAGCGAAGGCAGAGGACTACGCATTAAACGCAAACTAGATATTAAAGCCAATGGCATTGTGGTAAAAACCAACGAACCATTTGAGTACTTTGAAAAAGTATATATCGGTCCAATTTCATACAGCTAAGACCAATGCCAATAGTGCATGAAACTGCATTCAACAAGTTGAACTATTCCATACTTTCGCAAAAATATGACCAGTTTAAACATAGGCAATACCGCTCCCGATTTTGCAGCCCTAAACCAACGTGGCGAAAGCATTTCACTTCGGCAATTTAGAGGCAAAAAAGTAATTCTATATTTCTATCCTAAAGACGATACTCCGGGCTGCACCAAAGAAGCCTGTAGCTTCCGCGATGGATATACTGAACTAAAAAATGCAGGTTATGAAGTGCTTGGCGTAAGTATCGATAGCGTAAAAAAACACCAAAAGTTTGAAGAAAAATACAACCTGCCTTTTATGCTCCTTAGCGATGAAGACAAACAAATTGTAGAGGCATACAACGTTTGGGGCAAGAAAAAATTTATGGGTCGCGAATATATGGGCACACACCGTGTTACCTTTGTAATAAACGAAAAAGGGAAAATAACTCGCATCATAGATAAAGTAGATGTAAGCAATGCCGCCCGGCAAATTTTAAACGAAATACTTTAACATAAGCCAAAACTCTTCCAAACCGATTTTTTCTATATTCGTAAACTTTTAAAAAAAACGATATGCGGTTTGGTTTATTCTTTACAACACTCTTTGCCACTTTATTGCTTCATGCCCAAACTCGTTTTTTAAAACACCATGTAAAATCCGGAGAAACCATCTACACCATTGCTACCAAATATGGTGCCGATGCCAAGTACCTGCTCATGCTAAATAATTTGCCCGATAATGTAAAGCTTGGCAGTGGCGATGTGGTACTTATCCGTGAATTAAAACCGGGTGAAGAACCTGCCACAGAGGTGAAAGAATTTGTAGAAAAATCTACCTACCAACCCACAAAAACTACTGCAGCAACTTCAGAAACTACCACCGGCAATGCCGAAGAAATAAAAACCACTAAGGCTGTGGCAAAGTCCACCACCACTACTGCCACCAAAATAGCAGTTGAAAAAACAACAGCACCAAGTACCATCAATTACAATGGAACCGGATATGAAGTATCTAACAGCGGTGTGCATGTGGTAGAAAAAGGACAAACCTTTTACCGCATTAGTGTTATTTACGGCATTAGTGTAGATAAACTAAAAGAAATGAATGGGCTTAGCAATACCAACATAAGTGTTGGTCAAAAATTAAAAGTGCCAACCCGCTAAACTTGCCAACCTTTATTGAAAATTGTACATCTTGAAATCTTTGTTTTCATCCAAACATTATATTCACAGTATTCAACAAAAAACAATTACAAACAATTTATGAAAGTAAAACTCTACTCAGTTGCAGCAGTTACATTTTTTTTAGCTGCCATGGCAGTAAATACTAAAACCTACACCAATAGCACAGTTCCGCCTCCGGGGCACTCTGGCGACCCTGTAAGCAACCAAACCTGCGCAGCAAACAGCAATTGCCACGGTACTACTACCAACGATGGCACTTCAATAATAACGCTGCAAATTGGAACCAGTGCCGGTTTATTAAGCCCAATGACAACTTCATTTGTGCCAACAGCATCTACCGATTACTATATTGGGTTAAGCATAAACGGTACCGCGCAAAAATACGGCTTCGAGTTAAGCGCACTTAATTCTTCTAATGCACAAGCCGGTACTTTTACAATTACCAATGTAAACGGTACGCAAAAAAATACTCTTAGCAATATTGAATATGTATCGCACAAAAATGCGAACGCCACAAAAAGTTGGTTAGTTAAATGGACTTCGCCTGCCAGCATTAGCGGACCTATTACATTCTACGCAGCCACCAATTTAGCTGATGGAAATGGCAACTCAACCGGAGACAACATCTATAAAAGAGCAGTTTCTATCAACGGAACACCAAGCGCAATTAACGATCTAAAAGAGTTAAGCAGCATTACTGTATATCCAAATCCTGCCAGCGAAAATATTACATTAAGCTACAACCTGCTTAGCAACCAGTATGTTACTGCTCAAATCATGAACAGCGAAGGAAAAACAGTAAGAACACTTGTAAGCGAAAACCAAAATATCGGTGTAATAGAAAACACATACAACATTGCAGATTTAGCAGCCGGAAAGTACTATGTACACATCAATGCAGCCGGAAAATCATCTGTAAAGCCTTTAGTAAAATTCTAAGCACACAAGCAGTTTATTCAAACTAATGAAACAACTTCTTGCTTTCGCTTCGGCATTATGGATAGGTGTAAGTTTTTTGCAGTCGTGTTCTAGAGATAGAACTCCACCACCAAACAAAGTGGCTTGCGACTCATCTAAAACTTACACCTATACTGCCGATGTAAAAGCCATATTCGATAATTCGTGCGCCACAATTGGCTGCCACAATGCTGTGGCACCAGCATCGGGAGTGGTACTAGATAACTATTTGAATGCTAAAGCCTTTACCGAGAATGGCCAGGTTTTATGCGCCATACACTATCAACCCGGCTGTATTTCTATGCCGGCCAGCGGCAAATTGCCCGATTCGCTTATTCAAAAAATAGATTGTTGGGCGCACTCCGGTTTTGCAAATTAAACTTTACGTACAATCGGCATTCAACAAATAAAATTGTACTTATGAAGATACTACTTGGAAGTTTCCTACTACTGTTTTCGAGTGTTTGGGCAACAGCACAAGATAATTTCATTACCCAAACCGGAAAGGTTCACTTTTTTTCTAAAACTCCTTTAGAAGATATTGAAGCTACCACCCAAAAAGCTGTAGCCGTTTTATATACTGCCACCAAAAAAGTACAGGCAAAAATTCCCATTCAAAGTTTTGAGTTTAAGCAAAGACTCATGCAAGAGCACTTTAATGAAAACTACATGGAGAGCGATAAATATCCCTATGGAAGTTTAGATGCAGTTATCTCCGAAGCTCTTGATTTTACTAAAGATGGTGAGTACGATATTACATTAAAGGGCACCCTAGATATACACGGAATAAAAAAGCCGCGCGACATAAAATGCAAACTTACCATAGCCAACGGAGTGCCACAAAAAGCTACTGCCACTTTTGATGTAAAGCTAGTGGAGCATAAAATAAAAATCCCCAAAGCAGTTATTCTTAATATTGCTGAAGTAATAACGGTAGATGTAGATTTCAACTTAGTAAAGTATGAAAAAAAGTAACCGCTACCAGAAACTAAAAAGTGCATGAAACAATTTTTATCCAAAGAATTTACCGCTGTTGTTGCCTGCATTTTATGGCTTGCAATGCCTATGCGAGGGCAAGATTTAATAAATGAATTAGCCAAAGAACAGCAGAAAAAGAGCAAAGAATATGTGTTTGCCACCTTTAAATCTACACGCCTAATTCATGGGCAAACCGTAGAAATGACAAAAAAAAATGCACTCGATTTTCGTATTGCGCATAGGTTTGGAAATATAGCATCTTCGCCCAACGAGCACGTGCATAATATGTTTGGCTTCGACCAAGCTGCCGACATTCTATTTTCTTTAGATTATGGAATTTTAAGCGATTTGAGTGTAGGTGCAGGCAGAGCCAAAGGCAATGGAGCCGTTGGCGAATTATGGTTTGCCAACGTTAAATATCGCGCACTAAAGCAAACAACAGACTTTAGGTATCCGGTAAGCATTTCGTTTCTAGCACAAACAGCCGTAAGCTCACAGCGCAGGCAAGTAAATTCGCCCGAACTAATTGCAAGTTTTCCAAAATGGTATCACCGCTTTAGTTATGTAGTTCAAGCACAAATAGCCATAAAAGCAACCAACTGGCTTAGCCTTCAACTTTCACCAAGTTTTATTTGGCGCAATTTGGTTGCCCACAACGATAAAAACGGAATGTTTGTACTCGGTTTTTTGGCTCGCGCCAAAGTAACCAAGTGGTCTGCCATAGTGTTTGAATACTTTATGCCTATTACGCAAAACGGAGCTACTTTCCGCCAATACTTTCCGATGGTGCGTGGTATTAAAAATGCAGGCTACTACCCAGGCATTCACCTTGGCTATGAAGTAGAAACCGGAGGACACGTATTCCAAATTAACCTTACCAATACAGCAGGATTACTAGAAAACGATTTCTTGGCATATAATCCGCACAACTGGGCACAAGGGCAGTTTAGGCTTGGCTTTACCATTACAAGACCATTCCAGTTTGGTAAAGACATTAACCCATGGACCGGCAGATATACCAAGAAAAAATTATTGCGCGATATGCAGGCGCGTGCTAAAAATTAAACCTTAGCAAAGCTGCTTAACACACTGCTCTAAACTTGTTCTCCAATAAGGAATTTCGTAAGCAAAAGTTTCCTTAAACAGTTTTTTATTCAGCACGCTAAACTTAGGGCGCGCAGCCGGAGTTGGATATTGGTATGTTTCTATCGGAAAAATTGGCGTATGCAATCCTGCAATATCGCGTACTGCAATTGCAAAATCGTACCAACTGCAAACACCTTCGTTGGTAAAATGAAAAACTCCTTGCTGCGCTAAGTGCTTTTCGTTACTCGCAATATGCAAAATGGCTGCCGCCAAATCGCCTGCATAAGTTGGTGTGCCTATTTGATCGTAAATGATATTGAGCTGCGGCTTCTCCTTACAAAGGCGCAGCATTGTTTTCACAAAATTATTGCCAAAGGTAGAATACACCCAAGCCGTACGTAAAATAATAGCGCTCGGCAAGTGCTGTTGTATCTGCTTTTCGCCCTCCAATTTAGTAGAACCATACACACTAAGCGGATTAGTAACATCGGCTTCAACTAAAGGTCTTGCCAAGTTCCCATCAAATACAAAATCGGTTGAAACATGAATAAGTTTTGCACCGTTTACTGCACAAGCCTTAGCCAATATTCCGGCTGCGGCTGCATTTACATTATATGCAGCATCCTTCTCACTTTCAGCTTTATCTACCGCAGTGTATGCAGCGCAATTAACACAAAGCTGAATGTGCTTAGCTGTAAAAAAAGTAGCCACGGCAGCAGCATCTGTAATATCTAAATCGGCAGAAGTGGTAAAGAAAAAATTATGTATGGCAAAACTACTTGCCAGCAATTTTATTTCGCTGCCTAATTGACCATTAGCACCTGTTACCAGAATATTCATTTAATACACAAAATGAGTTACACAATTTGCAAAAGAAGGCAAGTCTTTATCTTTCTCAGAAACAATAGCATCGCCTAATTGAATACCCCAATCAATATTCAATGCAGCATCAAAACCATTGATGCCGCCTTCACTTTCTTTAGAATAAAAATTATCGCACTTGTATTGGAAAATAGTATTGTCTTCTAAAACCGAAAATCCATGTGCAAAACCGCGTGGGATATACAACTGCAATTTATTTTCGGCAGAAAGTTCAATGCTAAAATACTTACCAAAGGTTGGTGAACCTTTGCGAATATCCAATGCAATATCGAGTACCCTCCCGGCAACTACACGCACCAATTTTGCTTGAGCAAATGGCTCGTGCTGATAATGCAAACCGCGCACTACGCCTTTGTTTGAACGCGATTCATTATCTTGTACAAAAGTGGTGGCAATACCAGCTTCTTCGAAAGTTTGTTTATTAAACGACTCAAAAAAATATCCGCGCGAATCTGCAAAAACCCTTGGCTCAAATACTTGGAGATCGCGGATTCCGGTTGCTTTAAAAGGCATGTTTACAATAGTTGTTTATTCTTTAAAAAATCGTATTCAATAATTTTGCGAACGTAAGGCAATTCCAATGCTTTATGAAAAACCGGAATCAACTTCATGTTATGAATATCGGTAGCCACAAAATCAATCATATCAGCATCAATCAGCATTTCGGCAGCTTGCTGTGCACCTCTGCCATACACACCACAAAGCGAACCAAGGTTTACCTGAAAAAACACTCCTAAATCGCGCACTTCTTCAAATGCAGAAATATCCTTTCGATAGTAAAACGGATAGCGCTCCGGATGTGCCAAAATTACATTATAGCCTGCAGTGCGCAAATCGTATATGTATCCGGTTAAACTTAATGGCGGATGCACATAAGAAAGTTCAATAAGTACATAATCTTTAAAAAGCGGCAACAGCGACTTTGCTTTTATTTTAGGCAGTAGTGTTTCATCTACATAATACTCTGCCGAAGCAGAAAACGGAATAGAAATATTCTTCTTCAACAGTGCTTCACGTACCTCATCGCAACCGCGCAAAATAGTATCGTTAGAATTGTTGTAACCATCGGTTACTACATGCGGTGTGGTAATAATTTTCTTAAACCCCAACTGAATGAGTTGCTCAATTACGGCTACTGCTTCATCCGTAGTTTTTACACCATCATCAATTCCGGGAATTAAATGCGAATGCAAATCTACCTCCAGCGCACCTAAATCGTGCAACTTTATTATCTCTTCCTTTTTCCTGAAAAAATTTTGTAGCCAACCCACAAGGCAAATAAAAACTATTCCATTCAAAGAGAGTTCAATTTCAATCTTATTTGCATTGTTTAAACTACAATTACTGTTATGTCAAATAGCTTTCTACAACATTTATGAACTCATAATACATATATTTTTCACACAGTAATCATCTAAACATTCATATCAATACACTTCTACTCCGGCAACATAACTTAAATTCAACAATTTGAAACTGACACACCACTAACTTATTGCATCTTTACATCAACATAAAACACAAATTTCACAAACGAGATAAAAAACAACAGCTGCTTAAAAACACAGTAGCAACAAGCACACACCAATGCACCACACATATAAACAATTATTGCTTTCAGTATTAAAAAACAGTTTAGCTATATGAAGTACCTTCTTATTTGTATTCTTTTCTTGGGCGCAAACGCAACCCATGCACAAATACAGCAAACATTGCTGCTACCTATGAATGAAATAGAGTTTAAGCAGCGCTATAATCAAATGATTTCTATGCCCGGTGGCGATGAAGCCAAACTAAAAACCTTTCGATATTTTATTACCAACCGATCGCTCAGCAGCAAACAAGTAAAACAATTTGCCACCACCATCATAAACGATGCATTCCGCTACGAACTTGCATTGAGTGCTTTTGCTGTTACTACCGATAAAGAAAATTTTTACGAGGTGTACGATGCATTTGCTACCTTCTCAACCGTTTTCCGGTTGCACGATGCCATCCATGCGTTTGCACCAACGCCTTCTCCTGCACATCCTCCTAAACATCCGCAACAACCAAATATCACTTATCCTTCATGCAATAACTATATAGGAAAAAAAGGGTGTGCACAGCCACTTTCTAATGGAGATTTCAACTTTTATGCAGCCACCTATTTTTTAAAAAACAATGATGATGAAAGAATAAACGAAGCGCGAGAACTTGCAAAACGCTACTGTATTTCTATGGAACAGTTTATGCGAATGGCACTCACATTTAACTTAGATAACAACCGCATGGCATTTATGAAAGAAACCTTTCCTCGCATATTCGATTTAGAAAATTACAACTTTGCCACTGCCGTTTTCGATAATGAATTTCAACGCTCCGAATGGATTGGCTTTGCCCGAAACATACTTAAACAATTAACTCCACAACTGCCGCCACCACCTCCTCCGGCTCCGGCTTGCACCGTTTCGCAAAATGAATTAGATGAAGTAAAAACAACCATTGCCAAACAATCCTTAAGCCGCACTATGGTAGCGGTTGGCAAGCAAGCCATAGAAGCAAAAAAGTGCTTTTCATCTAAACAAATCATTCAAATTGTGCGCCTATATTCTTTTGATAAAGATCAACTGGATATGGCAAAATTCGCCTACGACTTTACAACCGATAAAGAAAATTTTTACACGGTTGCCAATGCGCTTTCTTTTACTTCTAGCAAAGAAAATTTAATGCAGTTTATTGATTCAAGGAAGTAAACCTACTTATTCAACTAAAATGCCACTCCCAAACCCATACTTAGCCGCTGATAAAATCTATTAGTGCTATACAGTATGTTTTCGGAGTACTCGTATTTCCACTCACTACTGCTTTTGTGCATTACATATCCTACCGTAAACGAAAGCGAGCCACGGCTGCGCGTGTAAATTCGTGCACCAAGTGCAGCCCCAAAGTATATACCTCCTCTGCTTTTCATGTAACTAATATATGCATCTCGCTTCTCTTGCACTAAGAATGAATAACCGATTTCGGCACTTACTAATGGCGTTATTTTAGTTTTTAAAAATTCACTTTGCAGTTGTGCAAATACGGGCACAAACGTTTGCTTGTGAGCAAAATTTCGTTCCACCGCCACACCTGCTCCTGTAAATAAATAATTGCTAAACCGCCATCCATGAACGGTCTTTAACCCTAATGAAAAAATTCCCTCTCCGGCAGTTTCCACATCGGGGCAGTACGGGCAATAATCCGGCTTGCCGTATGTTTTTTCAAAACCAACCAATGAGCGCAGCTCCACACTTCCCATGTATCCTCTGTGCTTTGCATAAAAAGTTTTTACAGGCTGCGCCATAAGACTGTCGCGGCTTTCAGAGGTTTTAACTAAGAGTGCTAAAATTAAAATCAAAAAATATTTCGGCATACAGGCAACGATAATTACAGCCTAAACGTTTGCAATGCACTAAAAGGTTGTTTCACTCAAAAAAAAAGATTTTATGAATAGAATACTCATGTTGCTAACCGTTTGTGTGATTGCATTTTCTTCTTGCAAAAAAGAATGCACCAAAACTATGACCTATAAAACTTATGAACCCGTTTATCTCTCCTTAGAAGAACTCCGAAAACCCATAAAAGCAGAAACTCCGCAAGCATTAAAAAAGCCCGGAAAAATTTACACCTACGGAAAATATCTTTTTGTAAACGATATAGATAGAGGCATACATGTAATTGACAACAGCAACCCTGCTGCACCTCAAAAAATTTCTTTTATCAATATTCCCGGTAATATAGACTTGGCTGTAAAGGGGAGTAAGCTATATGCCGATAGCTACATAGATTTACTTACAATTGATATTAGCAATCCGGCAGCACCTACTCAAGTAAGCAGAATTGAAAATGCCATACCAGATAGAAATTTAGGAGCAGGCTACTATTACGACCCTGCAAAAGGCGTGGTAAAAGAATGGAAAGAAGTATTGCGCACCGATACTTTTAGCAACGATTGCAATTCTAGTTCATCCGGAGGTTATCCTATTCTGTTTGAAGGCGATCCTGTGGGTGGTGGCGTAATTTCTAATGCCTCAGGAGGTGTAAAAACCAACACTACTGCACCCGGAAAAGGCGGCTCTATGGCTCGCTTTGCAATTGCAGCCAACCGCTTATACGTGGTAGATCAAAGCAGCTTAAAAGTATTTTCTTTAAGCAACGATGCCTTGCCTACACAAACTTCAACCGCTTACATTGGCAGAAGTATTGAAACCATTTTCCCTTACCAAAGCAAGTTGTTTATTGGCAGCATGAGCGGCATGTTTATCTATGGTTTAAACAATGCAGATGCACCCGATTTATTGGGCAGCTACAGCCATGCCACCGCCTGCGATCCGGTAGCCGTAGAAGGAAATTATGCCTTCGTAACTTTGCGCTCCGGCACCATTTGCTCCAATGCTAGTAACCAACTAGATGTAGTAGATATTTCCAATGCCGCAGCACCAACATTAGTAACTTCGTATGCCATGACTAATCCACATGGTGTTGGTATAGAAAACGGAACACTCTTTGTGTGCGATGGCAGCGATGGCCTAAAAGTTTTCGATGCCACCGATGTTACCAAAATTACCGATAACTCATTGGCTCATTTTCAAAATATACAATCGGCAGATGTAATACCTTTCAACAAAAAATTGATTATGACAGGCGAAGAGGGAATATTTCAATACGACTACTCCGATACAAAGCATATATCTTTGCTGAGCGTTATTAGAAGAGACTAATTACTTACCCTCCCGAATGGAAGTAACATACAAACAAACTTTAGAAGCTTTAATAGAAGGATGCCTTCGCCAAGAGCCGTTAGCCCAAAAACGGCTCTACGAAAGGTATTTCGGCAAACTCATGGGAGTGTGTATGCGCTATGCTTCTTGTAAAAGCGAAGCCATGGAAATACTAAACAACGCCTTCCTTAAAATTTTCACTTCCATAGAGCAATACAAAAGGGGAAATGGAAACTTCGAAGGCTGGATGTATCGTATAGTAGTAAACTCAGCTATAGACCACTTGCGAAAAGAAATAAAACACCGCCACACAGACGAAGAAAAAGCCATCTTTATAGAAACCTCCGAAGACATACTTTCAGCATTGCAGGCAGAAGAAATTATTGCCTTGGTAAATAAACTCTCGCCTGCATACCGTGCTGTTTTCAACTTGTATATAGTAGAAGGTTATACCCATCAAGAAATTGCAACACAGTTGAATATTACCGAAGGCACCTCTAAAAGTAATCTCGCAAAAGCCCGTATGAATCTTCAAAAAATGCTTCGCGAAACCATGAAAATTCAAGATACAAAACTATTGGCAAATGGAACCGAATGATAAACTTTTAAAAGAAAAATTAGAAGCATATCAAGCACCATTCGATGCTGCTGCATGGCAAGGTATGGAGCAATTGCTTCAACAAAAAAAGAAACGCAGGTTTTTAGTGTGGTGGTGGTGGCTCGGCACTTCGCTCGCAGCAGCTATTGCCGTTATTTCACTACTGCTACTAACTCCTAAGGAAAACGCCATCGGCAGCAATCCTGCTATTGCAACTGCCAATAGTTACAATCATAAAAATTTCACAGAAAACACTACGCATAACACATACTCAACTACACGCAGCACTGATGCCAAAACACCAGTAACAACAACCCAAGCAGAACAACAGCATTCAACAATTCAGCAAAGCAACACCACAGAAACTATAGCTCCACACTCCCACTTTACTGCATTCAATGGTAAAAAAAATCATACTAAAGCTTTGCGCAAAGCGCTAGCTGCATCGCCTAAAGCCCAGCCACACCAAAGCCAACTGCCCATATATACCACACCTACTACACAAGCACCATACACCACCCTAAATGGCTTAGCAGCCACCGAACTAAGTACGCAAAATACAGCTCTAGAATTACAGCAAAACGAACAAAATGAATCGGTACAACTTCCGGTAAAAAAGAAAAAATATCGGTATGAATTAGGCATCAATTCCGGTAGCTTTGCAGTAGCAACAGGCAATAACTTCCACACAAAACCATCATGGTTTTTAGGTATTCAAGAAGCTTATCGCTTTGGCAAATATTTTGCCTTTACTGATGGCTTTTATTACAGCCGTACATCGCTTCGCCAACAATTTTCGTTGGCAGACTCCGGTATCGGACTAAAGCACTACGAAACAAATTTTCATACCGTTTCGCTTGCATTGGGCGTACAGGTATATCCTATTTCTACCAAGAAAATAGATTGGTATATAGGCGCAGGCATATTCAATAATTTTAAAATAAAAGAAAGAATAGAATACACCATAAATGCACAAAAAGTTACTGAAGACCAACTAACAGGAAACCCGCCAACTGTAGGAACCATGAATGTGGGAAACAAGAGCAATACCGTTGCCGAAACCGAATTGCAAAAAGGATATGGCACAAAAATATACACGCTGAATGTATATACTTCTACCGGCATAGAAACAAGCCTATATAAAGGTTTGCGAATGAACATGGGAATTCAGTATCAATTGGGGGCTTTAAAATCCATAGACAAAATATCGCACCCGCACTTTATTGGTGCCGAACTCGGATTGCGGTATAGATTCTAAACTCACTTTATTAAAAAAGTTAAAACTACGCAGCGGGATAAAAATCGTATTCCTAAAGCCGAAACACTTCTTATTTTCGCGCCTCACAAAACTATCATATATGAAAAAATCATATTTTTCCATTGCACTTTTAGCACTTACACTTACAGCAAGTACTGCATTCTCACAAGCCTTTGAAAAAGGAGGAAAGTATATTAACGTAAACTTGGGCGCAGCTCAAATGTGGCACATAGGTGGCGATCTTAATTACAATAATTACGGCTTTAATGGCTATACACCTATTACCGGACAATTAGGCTTGCAAATGGAATTTGGTGTACACGAATATGTGGGCGTTGGCTTTACCACAGGCTTAGGTTTTGGAGCCGGCTTAGGAGGACACCGCTATTATGGTTATTACGGCTATTACAACTATAATTACTACACTCCCGAAGTAAACATTCCTATTGGCGCATTTGCAAACTTCCACTTCTACCAACTTATTGCCGATAAAACAGGGAAAGATATCCATGCCGACAAATTAGATATTTACGCAGGTTTAAATGTAGGCTCAGGAGCAGCCATTTTACTTCCTAAAAATTCCGACAAGACTTATGTTTCTGCACTTTTCTTCATTGGGCCACACGTGGGCGTTCGCTACTTCTTCAACGAAAAAGTTGGTGTAAATGCAGAATTGGGCTACGGCAAAAGCTTCTTCAACGGAGGCGTAGTTTTCAAACTCTAAACAGCTACATACATGAAAGCAACATACACACCTGCCGACAACAAAAAACGTTGCGGTTGGTGCTTAAAGGATGATTTGTATGTTGCCTATCACGACCATGAGTGGGGCACACCCATACATGACGATAAGTTGCTATTTGAATTTTTGGTACTTGAAAGTTTCCAAGCTGGATTAAGTTGGCATACCGTTTTGAAAAAACGCGAAAATTTTAGAAAAGCATTTGCCGGATTTGATGTAGCCAAAGTTGCAAAATTTAATACTGCCAAAGTAGAAGCACTCATGCAAAACGAAGGCATTATCCGCAACCGCTTAAAAATAGAAGCTGCTATAAACAATGCTGCCTGCTTTATTGCAGTTCAAAAAGAGTTTGGTAGTTTCAACAAATATGTTTGGCAATTTACCGGAGGAAAAACCATTGATAACCATCCCAAAACACTCAGCCAAGTACCGCCAACCTCACCGGAAAGCGATGCCATGAGTAAAGATATGGGAAAACGAGGTTTTAAATTTCGCGGCAGCACTATTTGTTATGCATTCATGCAAGCCGTTGGCATGGTAAACGATCATATAGAAGACTGCTGGCGAAAAACCCAAAAGTAGTTTCCACTGCCACATTGCAACATTTACATGTAAAATTATTGCCCCTAATTATTTTATCCACTTAGGTTCAATTTTACGCACCAAGTATTTCAAGTAAAATAAGAAGTTTGCGTTGCACCCTTCGTGCATATTCTCCATTATTTTCTTACATTTCACATTATGCAGTTCGCTCACTTACATTGCCATACCCAATTTTCGCTGCTCGATGGTGCAGCAAAAATTCCTGCACTCTATAAAAAAGCAGTAGCCGATGGGCAAAAAGCCATTGCCATTACCGATCACGGAAATATGTTTGGCGTATTTGAGTTTGTAGCCGAAGCCACCAAAATAAACAAGAGCGCTGGCTCTACTGTAATAAAACCAATTGTAGGCTGCGAATTTTACGTTGTTCAAGACCGTACAAAAAAAACTTTTACCAAAGAAGATAAAGACATTCGCCACCATCAACTCCTGCTTGCCAAAAACGAAACAGGCTATAAAAACCTTGTAAAACTGTGCTCACTCGGCTTTACCGAAGGCATGTACGGCAAATATCCGCGTATAGATAAAAGCCTTATTGAAAAATACCACGAAGGACTAATTGCCACCACCTGCTGCATTGGAGCAGAAGTGCCACAAACCATACTACGCAAAGGCGAAGCCGCAGGCGAAGCTGCATTTAAATGGTGGCTCGATTTATTTGGCGAAGACTACTATGTAGAACTCCAACGCCACAATCTTTTAGAGCAACACCAAGTAAACGAAGTACTTCTAAAATTTGCTCAAAAGCACCAAGTAGTAGTTATTGCTTCAAACGATTCGCATTATGTAGATAAAGAAGATTACAATGCACACGATATTTTACTCTGTATAAATACCGGTGAAAAAAAAACCACACCTATTCAAAAAGATGTGGTAGATGAAGACGACCTAAAAACCCATGCCAGACGCTTTGGCTTCCCCAACGATGAATTCTATTTTAAAACCACCGCAGAAATGGCCAAGCTTTTCGAAGATATTCCAGAAGCAGTGGACAACACCATGCAAATTGCAGATAAAGTAGAAATACTATCGCTGGAAAAAAGTATTCTACTACCCAATTTCCCCATTCCAAAACAATTTGAAATACACACCACCACACAGTTTATTGATAAAAATGAAATTACACCCGATGTACACAACCAATGGGAGTACCTTAAACACCTCACTTACGAAGGCGCACAAAAACGCTATGGAGAAATTACCTCCGATATTCAAAAACGCTTAGATTTTGAACTCTTCACCATTAAAACAATGGGGTTTGCCGGTTACTTTTTAATAGTGAGCGATTTCATAAAAGCAGGAAGAGATTTAGGCGTACTCATTGGCCCCGGTCGCGGCTCGGCAGCAGGCTCGGCTGTAGCATACTGCATCGGTATCACCAATATAGATCCTATCAAATACGATTTGCTATTTGAACGCTTTCTAAACCCAGACCGCAAAAGTATGCCCGATATAGATACCGATTTTGACGATGAAGGCAGGCAGCGCGTTATTGATTACGTAGTAGATAAATATGGCAAAGCACAAGTAGCACAAATTATTACCTACGGCACCATGGCGGCCAAAAGCAGCATAAAAGACGTAGCACGCGTACTCGATTTGCCATTGGCAGAATCCAATGCACTTGCCAAGTTAGTTCCCGATAAACCGGGCACTTCTCTCGAAAAAATACTTACCACACCTGCCGAAGGTAAAGACGGACTAAAAGAAAAATTGAACTACCAAAGCGATGAAATAGACAACATAAAAAAACTACAAGAGAAGTTCCACAGCCAAACCCCCGAGGGCGAAGTATTGCGCGAAGCCATTAAACTGGAAGGAACCGTACGCAATACCGGAGTACACGCTGCAGGTGTAATTATTGCACCCAAAGACCTACGCGAAATTTTACCCGTTGCCACCGCTAAAGATTCCGACCTGTGGGTTACACAATTCGAAGGAAATATTATTGAAAATGCGGGCGTAATAAAAATGGACTTTTTAGGATTAAAAACCCTTACCATTCTACGCGATGCAGTGCAATTGATAAAGCAGAACCACCAAATAGAAATTGATTTAGATGCCATTCCGCTTACCGATGAAACTACATACCAACTATATCAACGAGGAGAAACCAATGCCACTTTCCAATTCGAAAGTGTAGGAATGCAAAAATACCTCAAAGAATTAAAGCCCGACAAGTTTGGCGACCTCATTGCCATGAACGCCCTCTACCGCCCCGGACCAATAGAATACATTCCCCAATTTATTGCACGTAAACACGGGCGCGAGGTAGTAACCTACGACCTCCCCGAAATGGAAGAAACACTTAAAGATACTTATGGCATTACCGTATATCAAGAGCAAGTAATGCTACTCTCGCAAAAACTTGCAAACTTTACCAAAGGCGATGCCGATGTGCTTCGAAAAGCAATGGGTAAAAAAGACCGTAAAACCCTAGATAAACTAAAACCAATGTTTATTGAAAATGCTTCACAAAAAGGGCACGCCCCCAAAATACTCGAAAAAATATGGAGCGACTGGGAAGCCTTTGCCTCCTATGCCTTCAATAAATCGCACTCCACCTGCTATGCCTTTGTAGCCTTCCAAACAGCATACCTTAAAGCCCACTATCCCGCAGAATATATGGCTGCCGTGCTTTCAAACAACATGGGTAACATCGAAAAAATCACCTTCTTTATGGATGAATGCAAACGCATGGGGCTAAAAGTAAAAGGACCCGATATCAACGAAAGCAGCCTAAAATTTGCGGTAAATAAACAAGGCGAAATCCGCTATGCACTATCTGCCATTAAAGGCGTGGGCGAAGCTGCCGTGCAATCGCTCTTAGAAGAGCGCAATACCAATGGAGCATACACCTCTATTTTCGATCTTACTAAACGCTCTAACCTGCGTTCGGTAAATAAAAAATCGCTAGAAAACTTAGTGCTTGCAGGCGCATTCGATAGCTTTCCAAACATAACCCGCAGCATGTATTTAGAGAAAGACGAAAAAGGAAGTTATGGATTAGAATATGCCATGCAGTACGGCCAAAAAATACAAAACGGAAAAGCCATGCAGCAAAATTCCTTGTTTGGCGGCACTGCCGATGACGATATTGCCGAACCCAACATACCCAAACGCGAAGAGTGGCCACTACTCGAAAAACTAAAAAAAGAAAAAGAAGTTACAGGCATTTACTTGAGCGGTCATCCACTAGATGATTACAAACTCGAAATTCAACATTTTACCAATTGCAAATTATCCGATATTGAAAAAAATAGAGATAAAGACTTGCGAGTGGCGGGCATTGTGGCATCTACCACTACACGCATAGGAAAAAATGGAAATGCTTATGCCATCTTCACTTTAGAAGACTACGATGGTTCATACGAAATAGCCCTTTTTGGCAAAGATTTCTTAGATTTTAAACCATACATTACACAAGAAGGAGCTTTGCTCCACCTGCAAGGTCGCTACCAGCTACGTTTTAGAAACAGTAATAGCTTTGGTTTTGTAATATCGCGAATAGAACTCTTAAGCGAAATACGCCAAAAGCAAACCCAATCGGTAGTTTTTTATATAAACGACCTTGAAATATCTGATTACATTATTGATGAAATAGTAAACATCTGCACAAAACATCCGGGCAGTATTCCCGTAAAATTCTGTATTAAAAACGAAGAAGATAATTTTGAAGTAAAACTGCGCTCCAATGTAAAAATAGACCTCTCTTCTTTCTTCTTGGCAGATCTGAATTTACTCCCTGAATTGCATATTGGATTAAACAATAGCAGGCCTGTAATAGAAATGAAGTCTTTAGCTTTAGATGATGAAGAATCGGAACTGCAAACCACCATTGACACATCAGAAAATGATTAGCATCTATCTTTGCCAATTCTTAAAACTCCAAATTGTGAAGAAAAAGTTAATAATTATACCACAGAATACGTTGTAATTATTACTTTGGTGCGGTAAAATAAATTTCAAAACAAAATTCTGTGCTATGAAAAAAATTCTTCTTGCAATGGCAACCTTTTTTACGGTTGCTGCCAATTCGCAAACCTTAGTTGTGGTGCACAACTCACCAGACCCTACTGCTGCGGTAGTAGATGTTTGGGTTAACGTACCATCTTTGGGTGTAAACCAAAAGGTAATTGCAAATTTTCCATTTAGAAACTACTTTGTTTACTCTGTACCCACACTTCCTCCCAATACAGCTGTAAATGTTCAAGTAAAAGCTGCCAATAGTGCTGCAGCCGACCCTTCTCTGTACACTAAGAGTTTTTCAGGCGGTATTCCTTCAGGCAACTTCGTTTTAGAAGCTACCGGTCTATTGGATCCGTCATTAAAAAATGTAAATGCCAACGACAGTTTCCAAATTGCAGTACACCCTGCTCAACTAACTGCTACAGCCGGGAAGGTAAATATCGCAGTTTACAACGGTTCCCCGGATGCTGCTCCGCTAACTACCCAATCGTTTATTACCACCATTCAATCTACCAAAAGAGATACGCTTAACGACAACTTAGCGTTTGCCGGTTCTTCTAGCTACAATGAGTACTCTGTAGGTTCTAAAAGATTGCACGTGTACCCAACAGGAAGCACTGCTGCAACCCTTATGGCTAATGGCGATACCCTTAAAGCGCTTAACGGATATGCTGCACATATCTTTGCTTCAGGCTTTGTAGATACAGCAGGCACCAATGGTGGATTACCTTTCGGTTTGTTTGCTGTTACTACCAATGCATCAACTAGTTCAAGCACCGGTTCTGGTGAACCAATGATTGCACTTCCAAAAGAAAAAATTGCAGGTGTGGTTCAAGTATATCACAACGCTGCAGACCCAGCCGTAAAATCTGTAGATTTATATGTTGGTGGAATTAAACAAGTATTGGGTCTAAACTTCCGTGCAGGTTTCCAGTCTGCAGGTTTTATCCAAGACTTCGATTATGTAATTGATTTACACCAAAAAGATTCTGCTTCAAGCATATTAAACACCACTTTGCGCTTTGGTACAGACAGTGTAGTAGCAGTAGTTTCCGGAGTATTAGATACCACTAAATTTTCTGCCAACCCCGATGGTGTAAGCAGAAAGTTAAACTTTTTCCTTAACCAACCTGCAAGACTTACCGCACCTGCCGGTAGTGCAAGAGTTACTTTATTCCACGGTGCTACCGATGCAGAAACTATTTCTTTAACTGCTCCGGCTTTGGGCGGTTTGGCAATTGCTACTGCAACAAAATATGGTGAATTTAAACTTGCCGATCCACTTGGAACAGGTGTGGTTTCTACTTCTTTAGGAACTGTAGTAGTAGATGTAAAATTACCGGATAGCTCTGTTTACAAATCGTACTTAGTGCCTCTTACTGTATTCGATGGAAAAGCTGTTACAGTTTGTACTTCAGGTTTTGTAGATTCTGCCAGCAACCAAAATGGTGCTTCATTTAGAGTATTTGCAGGTTTGCCAAGTTCACCATTCCCACAAATTCTTTTCTTGAAAGATACTAGCTTTACTAGCAGTATTACCAATCCTGCCATTGCAGACCTATCTTTCCGCATGTTCCCAAATCCTGCTACTACCGAACTAGTTTTAGGCTTTGATGTAAAAGAAGAAAGCAATGTTTCTATCGAAATTTTAGACCTAAACGGTAAAGTTGTAAAAACAGTATTGAACGATGTATTTACTGCCGGAACTGTTTACCACACCGAAAGTGTGCGTGAACTTTCTAATGGTTTGTATTTTGCACGTGTAAGAAGCGGCAACGCCACTTCTACTTACAAGTTTAATATAGTTCGCTAAAAGCACTAAATAAGACATTGTACAAAAAAAGGGAAGTAAGCAATTGCTTCCCTTTTTGTTTTTTACCCATTATTGCAGCGCGAATGAAAACAGATGCACTCAAAAAATCTTTAGGGCAACATTTTTTACACGATGCCGCCATGCAGCAAAAAATTGCAGATGCAACGGGAGATTTGAGTGGTTTTTCAACCGTAGTAGAAGTAGGCCCCGGCAAAGGCGCACTCACCTTTAAAATGCTCGAAAAACAGCACCCCAACTATTGGTTGGTAGAGTTAGACAACCGCTGGGCTGCCTGGTTAAAAGAAAACACCGGCAACCATTTTCATGGTGGCGAAAAAATATTGAATCAAGATTTTTTGCGTTTAAACTTTGAACCATTTACAGCTCCGGTGCATGTGGTGGGTAACTTTCCATACAATATTTCATCGCAAATAGTTTTTAAAGTACTGGCAGAAAAGGATAAAGCTACTGCACTTACCGGCATGTTTCAAAAAGAAGTGGCAATGCGCATTGCAGCAAAACCGGGCACTAAAGATTATGGTGTATTAAGCATTTTTACACAAGCCTACTTCGATTGCACTTACTTGTTTGATGTACCTCCCGAATGTTTTACTCCACCTCCGAAAGTAATGAGTGGCGTAATAACCATGCACCGCCACTACCGCCCACTACTTTGCAACGAAGCCAACTTTACCAAACTGGTGAAGCAAGCCTTTACCCAGCGCAGAAAAACCTTGCGCAACAGTATTCGGCAATACTTACCCGCAGATTATTCACACATTTCATTCTTAGATAAGCGACCCGAACAATTAAGTGTAGAAGAATTTTCGCAACTAACTAACCAATGCTTCCCAACTTAAAAACGATATGAAAAACATAGCCATTTTTGCTTCCGGTTCAGGCAGCAATGCCCAAAAAATAATAGCGCATTTCAACACCAAAAAAAGTCTGGTAGGGCAAGTAGCACTGGTTGTTTGTAATAAAGAGAATGCAGGTGTATTGCAAATTGCAGCAGCTGCACAAGTACCTTCGGCAGTAATAACCAAAACCCAACTAAACAACGAAGATTACATGCAGGCACTACTGCAAAAACACCATATAGATTTTATTGTTTTAGCCGGATTTTTACTCCTCATTCCCGAGTTTCTAACCCGTTACTTTCATCACAAAATAGTAAACATACACCCTGCCTTATTGCCCAAATACGGAGGCAAAGGCATGTATGGTAAAAATGTGCACCAAGCCGTATGGCAAAACCGTGAAAGCCAAACAGGCATTACCATTCACTTCGCAAACGAACACTACGATGAAGGCAATATTGTTTTCCAAGCAAGCACAGAAATAACTGCTGCCGACACTCCCGAAACCATTGCCCAAAAAGTACAACAATTGGAGCATCAACACTTCCCCGCAGTAATTGAAAAACTTTTAAAAGGTTAATAGTTTTGATGTTAAAAAATACCTGTTTATCTTCACAAAGCATTAAAAAACATGGCTAATAATAAAGATCTTAATCCCGCTTGTACTACTTGCATAGCAAGAGCAAACTCTGTGTTTGGAGTACTAAGCCACGAACAATCGCACGAGTTAACACTACATAAATCGTGTGCTGTGTATAAACGCGGGCAATATATTTTTAATGAAAATGGTTTTCCCCATGCCTTGTATTGCATTAACCAAGGCAAAATAAAATTAAATACTACCGGAATTGACGGCAAAGAACAAATCCTACGATTAGCAAAAACAGGCGATGTAATTGGCTATCGTTCATTGCTTTCTAATGAACGCTACCACTGCTCTGCCGTGGCATTAGAGGATTCTTCGGTTTGTGTTATAGATCGCAATTATTTTTTAGAAGCCGTTGGCAACAATCCAAAACTACTATTTGAAGTAGTACGAAAAATTACCAACGACCTTAAGAAAGCCGAAGAGCATATTGTTTCGCTTTCGCAAAAAAATGTACGCGAGCGCATGGCCGAAGCACTGTTGTTTTTTAAAGCCACTTTTGGTTTTGCTGCCGATGGGCAAACGCTAAACGTTACCTTCTCGCGCGAAGAAATTGCAGATTATGTTGGCACTTCTACCGAAAGCGCCATTAGGCTTCTATCAGAATTTAACCAAGATAAAATTATTGAGTTGGCAGGCAAAAAAATTAAAATCCTAAGCCTTCCCAAACTTATTAAAACCGCCAATATTGACGATTAAAACATGAGTAAAATCATGTTTCTTTTCTCTATCCATCATACTTTTAAAATGTTGGCATAAGCATATTTGCATTGTATAAAGCGATTCCAAATGTGCTTACACGCCCAAACAGCTAATAACTTAATTCAACTCTTAATGAAGGTGGTTTACCCTTCGGTGCAATATCACTTTTTAGTGGCCTCTTGGAAGAATAATACACTGCACAACGATGAAAGCAGTAGTGCTATCGAAGATCTTGTAAGCGACCTAAAAACGGAGTTTAACTCCCTTTTTAGTTACGAAACTAAATTGGTTTTTTCGGCAGTGCTGCGAACTTTTGAAGCAGAAGCAAACGCAACGTATGTTAGTCCCAATATTACTGAGTTAATAGACCTTACACAAAAAAAGGAAAAACGTATCCAACACCTACTGCAAGACCTAAAGGCAACTATTACCATACAAGATAAAAACTACGAGCCATTAAAGCAATTGGTAACTGCATTTGAAATTGAATTTTTTCCGGCAAAAGAAGATTGGAACGATATGATTACCAACCGCCTTGCTACCTGTGCCTGTTTTAAAAAAACTGCCGGAGGCAATACCCAAGCAGAGCAAGGAGGCGTGCTTAACTAAGCACATTCTTGAGTATTTTATGTAAGTTTGGCATATATGAAAAATATACTTTGCCCAATAGATTTTTCGGACTATACCGAAAGTGTTTTAGAACTTGCGGCCTCTTTGGCACAAGAAAAAAATGCCACTATTCATATTGTGTACGTATTGGCAGCTATTAACTATCACGACTTGTTGGTAGCAGACTCTTACCTTGCTTACGGAGCCGAAATAATTGCAGAAGAGCGCAAAGAGTCGCAAGAACGAATGAATAAACTAAAGGCTTCCTTTGAACAAAAATTTCCTGCGCAGCATTTCATCACTTCAATAGTAGAAACAGGAAATACCGAAGATGGCATTTTAGAAACTGCCGAAAAAATAAATGCCGATTGCATTGTTATTGGTTCACACGGCAGAAGAGGTATAAGTCGCTTTATTATTGGCAGTGTTGCCGAAAGCATTCTGCGCGAAGCCAAATGCAATGTAATTGTGTACAAGGTGCAACAATAACAAGCACGCTACTTCAAAAAAGAAACTCCTATTCCAACTTAAAAAACTTGCCTTTGCAACTTGAATCTTGCTAGGTTGTATGACTAATACCGGCTATACATAATATCGGTTTTGCAAAATAGCGGGTTAAGTGCAAAATTCAACAGTTGTGCTTTTTTCTGCAAAAACCATTTTTGCTAACGTCAGTGCAAAGTTGAAAGTGCGGCTCTTCTATTCCAACCGCCACAACCAATGGTAGAATAAGACACACGGCTAAAACGCCTGCAACTCTACTAACTGGCGGTAAATACCGTGGTGTGCCATTAACCCAATATGATTGCCGCGCTCTACTACCTTTCCATCTTTCATTACAATAATTTCATCGGCATATTGAATGGTAGAAAGGCGGTGTGCAATTACAATAGAAGTGCGCCCGCGCATCAATTTGTTTAAGGCCTCCTGCACCAACTTTTCAGAACTAGAATCGAGCGAAGAAGTGGCCTCATCTAAAATCAACACCGGTGGGTTTTTTAGTACCGCACGAGCAATAGTAAGGCGCTGCTTTTCACCACCGCTCAATTTACTGCCTCTATCGCCAATGTTAGTATCGTAACCATGCTCTAACTTTAGAATAAAATCGTGGGCATTTGCAATTTTGGCGGCTTCTATTACGCTTTCTTTGGTTGCACCCTCGTAGCCAAATGCAATATTATTAAACACTGTATCGTTAAACAAAATAGACTCTTGCGATACTATACCAAATAGATTGCGCAACGAATGTAGTGTAAGGTCTTGGCTATTAACGCCATCAATTAGAATTTCGCCCCGCTGTGGATCATAAAACCTCGGAAGCAAATCTACCAGTGTAGATTTTCCTGCTCCACTCTGCCCCACCACAGCTATCATTTTCCCCTTTTCTATACGAAGGTTTACGTGGCTTAATATTTCACTGGTGTCGAAATTATTGTAAGCAAAACTTACATCTTTCAATTCAATAGCCGTATTAAATTCATGAACAGCAACTGCATTTTCTTTCTCTTGAATGCTGTTAGGTGCATCTAAAATTTCGTAGATGCGGTGTGAAGAAGCCAATCCTTTTTGGATATTGTAAAATGCATTTGAAAAGCTTTTTGCAGGAGGAATTAACTGCGAAAAAATAACCATAAAGCCAATAAAAGTTTCTGCGGTAAGCATTCGGCTATCGAGCACCAATCTGCCGCCAAACCAAAGTACTGCACACACCACACAAATAGCCAAAAACTCCGTAAGTGGCGAAGATAGTTCTCTGCGCAAAGTAAGGCGGTGCGCCAACTTATAGTGCGCTTGGTTAATTGCTTTAAACTGAAATGTTTTAAACTTTTCGGCCCCAAAAGCGTGTATAATACGCAAACCGCTAAGCGTTTCATCAATGATGGAAATAAGAAATCCAAGTTTCTCCTGCCCTTCTACCGAAGTGCGTTTAAGTTGCTTTCCAATTCTGCCAATAATTCCTCCGGTAATTAACAGCATCACAAACACAAACACAGTAAGTTGAAAACTCATTACCACCATAGCACCCAAAAACACAATAATGTTTACCGGCTCGCGAAAAAAAATCTCCAACATATTCATAATGCTGGTTTCAATCTCTTTTACATCATCGGTCATGCGGGCAATAAGGTCGCCTTTTTTCTCTTTGCTGTAATAGCCAAGCGGCAGCGATAAAATTTTACTGTACAAATCGTTGCGTATATCGCGCACCACGCCATTGCGCACCGGGCTCATTACATACACCGCCAAAAAGCGAAACAAATTCTTGAGAAAAAAGATAACCGCAGTAGCGATGCAAATAAACAGCAGCCCTTCTGTGGCGCCACTTTCCTTAATAATTGAACTGAGTTTGTACTCAAAGAGATGAATTACAAAATTAGGGCTAAAAGAAAATACAGGCGCTTCGTTTACCGGTGGAATTTTACCAAAAAGCAACTGCAAAAACGGGATAAGCATTACAATACTCACCAACGAAAAAAGCACGCTCAACAAATTGAAAACAATATTGAGCGCTACATTTAAGCGGTATGGCAAGAGGTAGGTAAGTAATCTAAGAAACTGTTTCACACTATAAATACTGCTGCAAGGTTACTATAAAACGCAAACGATTAGAAAGTATTTTAATCAACTATTTTAAACTCTGTTCTGCGGTTAAGGCGATGGCAATCGCAATCGTCTTCGGCACATGCACTTATACGTTCGCAATCCTGCAAAGGCTGCCCCTCGCCATAACCTTTTGCTGTAAGGCGCTCCTCATGTATGCCGTTTTCTATTAAATAACCAACTACCGCTTCTGCCCTCTTTTGCGACAGATACAAATTGTATTCCTCTTCACCGCGCATATCGGTATGCGAAGCAATTTCTACTTTCAGCAATGGGTTTTTGCTTAGTAGTAGTACTATTTCCTGCAATGCTGTTTTAGTTTCCTCATTCAATTCAAAGCTATTGAAATCGAAATAAATATCGGCCATTCTATATGCTTTGTTGCGCAGCATTGCTTGCATCATTGCCGCAACCTGTGCGGTATCATCGCTCGAAAATGCTTGTACATCAAATTGTTTTTCGAGGCTAAAAAAACCATCGCGGGCAAAAGAAACTTTATACGTTCCATTTTGTGGAAGCTGCTGTACCATTGCGCTTCCGCGCATGGTAAACAAAACACTATCAGCAGCATTGCGCACAATCATCAAAGCATTGTCGAGTGTATTTCCGTTTGAATCTACTGCCAATATTTTAAGCCATGGCTTTATCGATTTACTTATTTCAAACTCAAAAATATCATCGCAACAAGTTTCGCCCTTTACCGAAAAAACACCCGGCCTGTTTGATACAAAATAACCTTTTCCTTTTTCAAAATACCTAAAAAAAGATTCGTCATAGCTGGTATTCAACGGGGCTGGAAGCGGCTTAGGCTCTGCAAATTTTCCATTGCTGAAACGAGCATAATATACATCTAAACCACCAAGCGATGGCAAACCCGAAGAGCTAAAAAACAGCGTTCCTGTAAGCTCATCAAAAAATGGCGATACTTCATCGCGCGAAGTATTCACCACTTTGCCTGCGTTTTTTGCAGCACTAAATTTACCATCGGGCAGGCGCTCTGCATACCAAATATCGTATCCGCCATAACCTCCCGGGCGATTGCTTGCAAACCAAAGCATTTCGCGTCCTTCGATGGTTTCGGCTAAAAATGGATGCGTAGAAGCATGTAAGTTGAAGTTTACTTTTTCATTGAGCTCTCGCTCGTTGGTCCATTTTCCCTCTTCTAACTTTGCACTCCACAAGGCGCAGTTTGCTTCTTGCAATTCGCCATAGCACAGCGAAAAATACAACTCCTTGTTTTTAGCATTAAATGAAAGCGATGTAAGGTTATGGCTGCTTAAATTCAGGTCTTCAAACAGCTTTGGAGATTGAAAAGTATCGGCATCTTTTCGGCTCATATAAAACTGCATTACAGGTTGTTTGTATCCTGTATCGGATTTCAAAAAAACCAATGTATCGGAACGAATAGAAGCATAGTATAAGTTTCCTTTCCATACGGTAGGCGAAAAGTCGCTATAGCCGGAGTTTATAGAAAGTGGCAGTTGCTTGATTTTAAAAGTATCGTCTATTGTTTTTCTACTCAAGCAACCGAAAATATCGGCAGCCGTCCATTCTTTCAACAAAGCATCTTTCCCTTTATAGCACGCCACAAAAGCATTGTATTCAGGCACGGCTTGCGTGCACCTGCCTAAGTGTTTTAACGATAGTGCTTTAAAATAAAGTGCTGTAGTGGCGCAAGCAGCATCGGCATTAGCAGCCTTGGTAAACCACCGCAATGCTTCTTTATGGTTGCGAATTTTATGGTTTGCCAACCCCAACTGAAATAACAGCTCCACCTGCGATGAATCGCGCTTTACGGCTTCTGCGTAATAGCTTAAAGCATCGTAGTAATAAGCCTTCTTAAACTCCTTGTTGCCAACCCTTACCAACGATTTGTAACTCATACCAGGCAGCGAATCGGCAGCCGAAGCAAAGAAACTTACACCTATAGCGAAAAGAAGAAAATAGAAGCAACGATACACCACTGCAGTTGATATTAAAGTAAAATAAAAATAGAATTAGCGCTGTAATACAATTAAAATTTCTCCATTAAAAACAAAAATTCACAGTGTGGTTTATTACTGTTTATCCATTCGTTTGTCCAACGCATAGATGCCATTACGTGGTGTTTATAGTTTATTTCTATTGCCTTTATCAACTTGCCGGAAGTATTGATAATGCTTGTCAATTCTGCTTTGGTGGCTCTACCTCCGGAACTATACGACAGCAAGATGTATTTTGCCTGTGTGGCATCTATCAGCTTTTTTATTGCCTGCATGGCTATAAAGTGGCCGCTATCATCTTTTCTAAACTCTTCGAATACCGAAGTTGCCACTTGGTCGCGCGTATCTTCGCGTCTGGCAGCTTTACCAAACACCAAAGGTTTATCGTTCAAAATAATGGTTTTCCAAATATGGTAATACGAGGCATAGCGCACACGACTTGGCGGCATTTTTTCGTTATTGGAGCCATATGGCGGATCTAAATACGCAAAATCGAATACTCTATTCTTTACAGCCTCAAAAACATCGCCACGCAGCACTTCATTTTCGGTTGAATTCAAAAATAAGTGTGGCACTTTGAGCATTAAATTTTTGTGCGAGCGTGGCGACCACTCTGCCAAATATGCAGCATAATGCCCCAAAGTATTATCTACCGAATCGAGCGCCAAAATTAAGCTGGTTAGTGCTACTGCTTTTTCAACCTTGCCCAATTGCATTTTATCTATTTCATCTCTAATGGCATCTAATTTTTGTGTGTTTTTACGTTGAAAAGGTTGCTTGCCGCCATCTGCGGTATTGCCGCCATAATGCTCGGTAAACCAGCCATCGTAGCCTTTTAGTGCATTGAGGTGTGTAATCATTTCTGCGTAATAAGCAGCAGGTTGTTTATTCAATAAAAAACAGGTGGCAAAAGTTTCTGACCATATCGAAATATCGTTGGAAGTAGTATGATAGCCGAGTTGCGCAAATGCCTGGCTTACTCTTGTGGAACCGCTAAAACCATCAAAAACTGTTTTAACCTTAAGACCATTCAACACTTCGACAATGGAAGGCAGTATTTTAAGTTTTGAGCCTGCATACTTAATTCCCTCGGTTGTGGGAATCAATGTTTTATCAATTGCGGCAATATCTGTCATTCTCGTTAGCTGTAACTAAGGTAGTTTTATCTGCTCAAATTTAAACGGCTAATTGTATAAGCATATTAAAACAAGATGTGTACAATGTGCTACCGATAAAAGAAAATGATTCTTTCATTCGTAGAATGATAAGTCCGTGGCTCATACTTAGCTTTGTAGCACTTTACTTTATTGCATTAGTGCTTATCAGCCGAGTTACATCCGTAAAGGCAGGCAATCGCGAATACTTTATTGGCAACCACCAAAGCCCTTGGTATGCTGTTGCATTTGGCATGATTGGAGATTCGCTGAGTGGCGTAACTTATATTTCGGTACCGGGAGCCGTGGGTACAGCCAAATTCAGTTATTTACAATTGGTACTTGGTTATGTGGTGGGCTATTGGATTATTGGCAGTGTGCTGTTGCCTATTTATTACCGCATGAACCTTACGTCTATTTACACTTATCTCGAAACACGCTTTGGCGTGGCAGCACAGCGCACCGGAGCTTTCTTTTTTATAGTGTCGCGATTACTGGGAGCAGCCGGAAGGTTGTGGCTGGCGGTAAGTGTGCTTCAAATTTTTGTATTTGATGCTATGGGCATTCCTTTTGTGCTGAGTGTGGCTGTAATTATTGGCCTAATGCTGCTTTATACTTACCGTGGCGGTATTAAAACATTGGTGTGGACAGATACTTTCCAATCGTCATTTCTGCTGCTGGGGGTAGTGCTTTCTATTGTGGCAATTGCTGCCAATCTTCAACTTTCGTTAAGCGAGCTATGCTCACAAGTTATCCATTCTAGTTACACGCAAGTTTTCTTCTTCGACCCAATGCCTAAATCCTTTTTCCTGAAACAGTTTTTAGCAGGAGTTTTTATTGCCGTTACCATGACCGGCTTAGACCAAAACATGATGCAGAAAAATTTAAGTTGCCGTTCACTGTCCGAAGCACAAAAAAATGTGTATTGGTTTAGTTTGGTAATGCTCTTGGTAAACGTTCTTTTTCTCTGCTTAGGTGCACTGCTTTATATTTTTGTGGAAGCAAAAGGCATTGCACTGCCCACAAAAAGCGATGCACTGTTTCCAACCTTGGCACTCAACCATTTAGGCACTTTTGCCGCTATGGTATTTATTATTGGCTTAACTGCAGCCACTTTCAACAGTGCCGATTCGGTACTAACTACGCTTACCACTTCCTTTTACATAGATTTTCTTTGGTTAGATAAAAGCAGTGCCAGTGAACAAAGTAAAATCACTAAAAGACACATCATTCATATCGGCTTTGCAGTATTACTGCTATTGGTAATTATGGTATTTCAGATACTAAATAACAAAGCGGTAATTGATACCATTTTAATGATTGCAGGTTACACATACGGACCGCTGTTGGGCATGTTTGCATTTGGCATTTTCTCTAAACGCAAAGTTGCCGATGTACTTATTCCAGTGCTGTGCTTGGCTGCGCCCCTGGCAAGTTACCTGCTCAGCTATTGGGTAAACGATTTAAAGCCTGCCTACCTGCATGGCTACCAAATTGGAAACGAACTCTTAATCATAAACGGGCTTATTACCTACTGCGGACTGTGGCTACTATCTAAAAAAGCATAAACACAAAAATTATGGCTAAGCAAACCAAAAAAAATTGGACAGAAATAAAGGCGCAATCCAGTTGGCGCATGTTTAAAATAATGGCAGAATTTGTGGATGGGTTTGAAAAATTAGATGAAACCGGACCTTGTGTTTCAATTTTTGGATCTGCCCGCACCCAGCCCAATAATGCCTATTACCAACATGCCGAAACACTAGCGCAAAAACTGGTAGAAGCAGGCTACGGCATTATTACCGGAGGCGGCCCCGGCATTATGGAAGCCGCCAATAAAGGCGCAAAAGAAAGCGGTGGCGTATCGGTAGGTTTACACATAGAACTCCCGCACGAAGAGGGCTGCAACCAATATGTAGATCCCGATAAAATTATTGCCTTTAAGTATTTCTTTGCTCGAAAAGTAATGTTTATCCGCTATGCGCAAGCAGTGGTGTATATGCCCGGAGGCTTTGGCACCATGGATGAATTATTTGAAGTACTCACCTTAGTGCAAACCAAAAAAATACAGCATATACCAATGATTTTTTTTGGTACCGATTATTGGAAAGGTCTTTTAGAATGGATAGAAAAAACAATGCTGCATACCGCCCATAACATTAGCGAAAAAGACTTGAAGCTCTTTCATATTACCGATGACACTTCGGAAGTAGTGCGCATTATAGAATCGCATTATGCCAATAAAAAACTTACACCCAACTTTTAAGTTGTTGGAATTTTTCGTGCCGTATTTTTACCATCTTTGAGCCATGCAATTCAATTTATTTGGTATAGCTACAGCAAACAAAATAACCATTGAACAAGCGGCTAAAACTGCACAAGTTTCTGTAGCAACCATCCGCAATTGGATAAAAACAGGATACTTAAAACAAGAAGCTAAAGGCTCCGTTACCCAAGCCTCCTTCAACAGTTTTATGCAGCATATTGCAGGTAAAGAAAAACTGCATGCACGCGCCAATAAACTATCAAAAAACTCGCACAACCATACCGAAGCATCAAAGAGTATTGATTACTTAATTGAAAACTTTACTGGTGAAAATATAGGGTTGGCATACGAAAATTCGCTTACCGAAGCATACCGCAATAAAGAAGGAATTTACTACACCCCGCCTGCAATTGTAAGGGATATGCTTAGTAACATAACTATCCACAGCAATGCTACATTCTTAGATCCTTGCTGCGGCTCAGGCAACTTTGTAATTCAAGCCATACAATCGGGCATACCGCCACAAAATGTTTATGGATTTGATATAGACGAAAATGCTGTTGCCATAACTAAAAATCGTATTAAACAAACCTTTGGATTCGATTCACCCAATATAATTGTGGGCGATTTTTTACAAGAAACTACTACGCTTTCTAAAGCACATACAACCTTCGACTATATTTTTACCAACCCTCCTTGGGGCAAAAAGATTGATAAATCAACTAAGGAAAAATTTGCAGAAATATATAAGTGTGGAAATAGTTTAGATACTACTTCGCTTTTTATGGGAGCTAGTTTACATTTATTGAAACCAAATGGCATACTTGGTTTCCTAATCCAAGAAGCCTTTTTCAATATCACCGCTTTTGAGGATATCAGGAAAAAAGTACTGGCAAAAAACGTATTGAAATTTATTGATTATGGGAAAGCTTTTAAAGGTTTAGTAACAAAAGCACAAGCCATTATTCTCGAAAATACACCCGCAACTGCCGAAAACAAGATAACCTGTATTGTAGAAAACAGCACACACTATAGAAGTTTCAATTCTTTCAACGAAAATCCAAAAACCATCTTCAACTTTTCAACCAGCGAAGAAGAATCATTTGTTATTCAAAAGTTATATACAACAGCACACATTACTTTAAAAAACAAAGCCCAATGGGCATTGGGAATAGTAACCGGCAACAATCAAAAGTTTTGCAGCAACACTCCCAAAGAGGGCTACATCCCTATTTACAAAGGTTCCGACATCACAAAAACAGGACTCAAAAAACCGCATATATTTATTGAAAACAACTTTGCCAACTTTCAACAAGTAGCACCTCTAAAAATGTATCTCGCTCAAGAAAAACTTATCTATAAGTTTATTTCTTCAAACCTTTGTTTTTATTGCGACACACAACAACAATACATTCTAAATAGCGCCAATTTGCTCATTCCTACAAACATTGGTATTTCTGGAAAGCAACTTGCCGAACTACTCAACAGCGAAATAATAAACTGGCTCTTCAATAAACTTTTTGCCACGCATAAAGTACTACGCAGCGATTTAGAATTGCTGCCCATCCACACCGGATATTTCGCAGCTTTTCAAGAATTTACGGAACACAACTACCTCAACTATTTACAGATAACAAAATCGAAACATGGAACTTTCAGCGTTAAAAACGTCTGTAACTACTGGCAATAAAAAACACAGCAAGTAATACATTATTGCTTTACAAAGCGCTGTACGGCATTTCCAATCTGCACTATATACACACCTGCCTTCCACTCAGCAACATCTATTTGGCGCGCTTTTGTTTGCAGCATTAGTTTTCCTACGGCATCCCATATTCTTACGGTGTCATCTACCACTTCGCTGGCTGCAACTTGAATATACGAGTGAGCAGGATTAGGAAACACAACTACCTGTTTAGGCATTAGCTCTGCCAACCCGTTTATGCATACAGTATCTAAATTCACAACATCGCTCTGTATATACCGAGGGCGATTATCTGGCTGCAATGCGGTAATACTCACATCGCAAAGCTGTATATTCTTTAGGTGGCGTAAAAAAAGTCCGTAAGCGGGAATGGTATCGCCAAAGATATCGTGCTCGGGTTTGCTGCTTTCATTCTCTGGCACTATCCATCCGGGAAGAGAATCCATGCCACCCGGAATAGTTATGGCAACATTTTCGAGTCGAATATTTTCGATGCTGTGGTTAGGAATTCCTGTAATATGCGAAGTAGTATTTGACTTTGCAGTTGCTGTAATATTTTTCAATACAATATCGCGTGCATATCCCACTCCCGGAACCGGGGCCGATGGCATATACTTTTGTGCCCTGTTTCCCAAACGAATGGCTATGGGCGTTATGGCCTCCAACTGTATGTTCTCTATACGAATATTTTCCATGCCGCCTCCATCTACAATAGCAAGGTTAATACCGCATTTGGCATCTAAGTTGAGCGGTCCGCGCACACTCTTTTTCACCACACAATCGTGTACATAAATATTACTGAAAAAACCTTGTGTTTCGGTACCAATTTTAATGGCGCGAGAGTAGGTAGCAAGCGTACAGTTTCTTACTTCAACATTTTGAGTAAACAGTGGCGCCATTGCTTTCATTACTATTGGATCGTTGTTGCCATCTATATCGCAGTTTTCTACCAGCACGTTGCGGCACATGTCGATATTTACACCATCTTGGTTGCCATAGCAATGGTTGGTGATGGTAATGTTTCTAACCAACATTGTATCTAAATTGCAATTATGCATCATCCAAAATGCAGAATTTTGCAGCGTTAAATCCTCGTATCGCACATTAGAAGAAGTGTAAATTCTAAACCCAAAAACACGATTGCTGCTATTGATAAAAACAGGTGCCAATCCATTTCCATTCACCCTGCCCTTTCCCGTAAAAGCAATATTGCGCACACCCTCTGCATACACCAAACTGCGCTGCACATACTCATCGGCATAAGTGCGTAAAAGTGGTGTAATTATTGGATAGTCATTTAAGTTGGCACTACCTTTCAGCACACCTCCCGAATCTATTTGCAACTCCACATCGCTTTTCATTCGTATAGTGCCGGAAAGAAAAATACCGGAAGGAATAACCACCTTTCCGCCCCCGCTATTGTGGCAACTATCTATAGCAGCCTGTATGGCAACCGTATTTAGCGTAACGCTATCGCCTACTGCACCAAATGCCGTTACACTAAACACTTGTGAGAAACCGGACAATACCGTTGCCAGCAATAAATAAAACAAGAATAGCAGCCTCATATTTTCTTTCCACGAAGTTTAAAAAAAGAGTTCAATTCTGGCTATTAAAATTGTTGCACAGTGAATATTTTTAATTTGTGCCGTTTTCCAATTCTTATTGTATTTAGAATAAATTATACTTGCATAAAACCAACATCATGAGAGCTATACATACAGCACTATTTGCAATACTACTAACTGCGGGCACAGCACTAAACGCACAAACAGTTTCTTATACTTTAGAAGACCCGGAAGTATCTTACAATGCGAGCATACAAACCGTTTCGTTTAAAACACAACTACCCGAAAGCTTGGCAAAAAAGGGCGGTGTTGCAAGTTGCTATGTTTTTACAGATACACTACTTGGGCCAACTGCAAGCGCCAAGCTGTTTTCGTTCTTTCCGGGCTCTACAGCGCAAGAAGTTTGGTACTCCGTTCCCGAAGTGCGCCCGGGTTGCTACTTTACGCGCTATGCCTCCCGCACCAACGATAGCTTACACTATTTCTCTGCAGCAAAAAGATATTGTTTTGATGCACTTAGTGCTATTTCGGCCGCAGCTACCACCGAGCAGCTAACACTTTACCCCAATCCGGCAAACAACTTTATTGAAATAAACACCAACGAAGCCGTTGCAATAAGTATCGTCAATAACTTGGGTGCTACGCAAACCAAACTTCAACTCCAACAAGGAAAAAACACCGTAAACATTTCGGAATGGAATGCAGGCGTGTACTACGTTCTATTGAATAATAAGGTAGTGCAGCGCTTTGTAAAATAACAGCGCCACATATTTCTATTTAAAGCTAAAAGGGCTAAGCATAAATACATTGCTTAGCCTTTTTTTATTCATTCTGTAGATACAAGTGTATTTATTCGTACAAAATTTACTAAAACCAATACTAAAAGCCGTCAAGATTCCATTGCCGGCAACACACCACCACTACACAAAAATTTTGTTGAAGAAAAGGAGCAATAACTTACACAACTAAAAGCTATTTGTCGCTCACCCTGGCTTGCTAAACTACATTAAACCCGTTGCCAAAGAAGGAACTAAGCCCACAGCAACCGCTATTGCTATACTAATAACAATTACCAAAGTATATGTAAGTGGTATAGCAGGCGCAGTAGCTTGCTCCGGTACCTCTTTTAAATACATGGCATACACCACACGCAAATAATAGTAAACACCTACAATTGAGTTTACAATAGCAATCAATACCAACCAAAAGCGCTCATTGCGAATGGCCTCGCTAAAAATATAATACTTACCAAAAAATCCGGCTAAAGGCGGAATACCGGCCAACGATAACATGGCAACAGTAAGTGCCAATGCCAACAATGGACGCTGCTTGGCTAAGCCATTAAATCCATCGTATTTTTCGCTTCCTGTATGGCGGCTTACAATAATTGCCACTGCAAATGCTGCCACAGAAGCCACACCGTAAGCCAAGGCATAAAAGAATACGGCATTATCGGTTTTTCCGTATAATGTAACAATGCCTAACATTAAATATCCTGCATTGCTCACTCCCGAAAAGGCCAACATACGCTTAAATGAATCTTGCTGTAAAGCAGTAAGGTTACCTATGGTAATGGTGAGAGCAACCACAGCGCTCAATACCCAACCAAAAGGCATCATTACCGGAACAAAACATGCAGAGAACAAACGATAAAACGCTGCAAATGCCGCAATTTTAGCTACCGTAGCCATTATTGCCATGTGCAGCATAGGCGCACCCTCATACACATCCGGTGCCCAAAAATGAAAAGGAGCTGCACTTACTTTAAACAGCAATGCCATCATAATCAAAGCTACTCCAACGTATAACATAGACGATGGCTGATGTGTGGCTATATAATCGCGAATATGTACAATATCAAAAGAACCCGTTTCGCCATAAAGCAAGGCAATACCCAATAGCAGCAAGCCCGATGCAAACGAACCCATTAAGAAGTATTTCATTCCCGCCTCGTTGCTGCGCTTATCGCGCTTATTGGCACCAGCCATAATATACAACGATATTGAAAGAACTTCAATTCCTAAGAACAACATGGCGAGGTTTCCAAAACTTACCATTGCCAAACCCCCAGCCAAAATAAAAATGGTAAGCGCAATGTAATCTGAAATTTTGGCGGCTTCATTCTTGTAAAATTCACTGCTTAGCAGCAATAGCAATACCGTTAAGCCAATCAACAACCCAGAGAAAGCCATCGAAAAACCATCGGCTTTCAACATGTTGTACACTGCAGTTTCACGTGCAGTATGGTCGCCATTCCAATCGTTAAAAGTTAAACCTAAAATAACCAACAAGCCTGCAATGGCAATGGGTATCACCATTTTGCGCAGGTTGAATATCTCTGCCAATAAGCAAAAAATACCAAGAGCAGATGTATATATAAGTGCGTTCATTTTTCTTTAGTTACGCTCAATAATGTTATCGCAATGCTGCATTTAAAATTACATTCAATGCAGGTTCTGCCAATTTTAAAATATGATAAGGATAAACACCGCAAGCAAATATTACTGCTGCGATAGGAACAAATACCGCCATTTCGCTCCAGCTTAAATCTGCAAATGCCAATGTTGGTTTTTCTTCACCCAACATAGAGCGCTGATACATTCTAAACATATATGCTGCGCCAAGAATTATAGACAATCCGGCTATGGCAGCCAATACCGTATTATACTCATATACGCTAAACAGCAACATAAATTCACCAATAAAAGCATTGGTGCCCGGCAATGCAATAGATGCCAATACCAAAATCATAAACAAGGTTGCCAACTTAGGTGCCACATTGCGAATGCCTCCCATTTTAGGAATATCGTAAGAACCAATTCTGCGATAAATAACTTCGCCCACAAAAAACAAGCCTACCACATTAAAACCGTGTGCAATCATTTGCACCACGCTGCCTTGCAAACCTGCCTTTGAAAAAGTAAAAATACCCGCAGCAATTAAGCCCACGTGCGCCAACGATGAATAAGCAATTAAACGTTTGATGTTATCTTGGCGAAGCGCAATTACCGAACCATATATTACACCCACAACACACAATACTATTACCACCGGAGTCCATGCGGCAACACCGGCAGGCAATATCGGCAACAACCAGCGCAGCAATGAATACAAACCCATTTTAAGCATAATACCGCTTAAAAGCATAGAGCCTGCGGTAGGCGATTCGGTATAAGTTTCGGGCTGCCAAGTATGAAATGGAAACACCGGAATTTTTACAGCAAAGGCAATAAAGAAAGCCCAAAACAACCAATGCTGCTCCGCGGCAGAAAGTTGCAAAGCATATAAATCTACCAAAGCAAACGAACCTGCCTTTTGGTATAAATAAATAAAGCCCAACAACATGAAAAGTGAACCTGCCAAGGTGTAGATAAAAAATTTCAATACCACTTTACCTCTGTATTCTCTATTGCCATCGCCCCACAGCAATGCAATAAAAAATATAGGCAGCAATGCCAATTCCCAAAAAATATAATACAAAAAGCCGTCTGTAGCTGCAAAAACACCAATAAGTGCAAACTGCATAAATAGAATTAAGGCATAAAAACTGCTCTCGTTAGATAACTTACGCGAAGAAGATGCCAGCACAATTAAAGGAATAAGCGCATTGGTTAAACCAATCATTAAAATACCCAAACCATCTGCCGCTAATGCAAAATCTATTTTAGGACTTGCAATCCACGATGCCGAAAAATGCAAAGAAGTAAACTGACCTAAAGAAGCCATTTTAAGTGCCACTCCGGCAACTACCGCATTGGCAAACGAAAATACCAATGCCGTTTTAGCAGCCAGTTTATCGCCAGATAGTTTTGTAAATAAAGCTCCGGCTAAAGCAATCAACAAGAGTATAATGAGTAACATATTTTATTGTATTACAGGGCTATTTTTAGCTTTAGAAATACACCCAATCTTTTATTATTTACATCTGCCAAACTAAATATCCCAAAATTGCACACACGCCCAACACCATCATAATCATGTAAAAACCAATATTGCCACTCTGCAATATGCGCAACTGTTTTCCCTTCCAAAAAGTAGCTTTGGCTGTTAAGTTTACCACTCCATCTACTACCAGCAAATCAAAAATTTCGTAAGCCAAAGTAGAAATTGCCATCACTGGCTTTACCACCACGGCATTGTATATTTCATCAATATAGTACTTGTGGTAAATTACCTTTGCCACACCTTGTATTTCGCCTTCTTTTGCCGGTAATGTACCGCCCTTTACAAAACGGATATAAGCAAACAATATACTTGCCACAGCTCCAATTACCGCTCCTGCCATCAATGCCAATTCTGTACTGTGTGCCATTGCGTGTGCGCCATGTGCCGAACCGCCAATTACAGGCGAAAGAAAATGCTTTAACCAATGGTTTCCGCCCATAACTTCAGGAATACCCATAGCACCGCCTACCACAGCCAATGCTGCTAAAACCACCAATGGAATTGTAATTAAAGCAGGGCTTTCGTGCAAATGATGTTTTTGCTCTTCAGTGCCTCTAAACTGTGTATTGAAAGTAAGAAACACCAAACGGAACATGTAAAATGCCGTAAGCAATGAAGCAACCGTAGCCGTTATCCATAAAATTTTATTGTGTTCAAATGCCGCAGCAAGAATTTCATCTTTAGAGAAGAAACCACTAAACGGAGGAATACCCGAAATAGCTAACGAAGACAATAAGAATGTGATAAACGTAATAGGCATCCATTTTTTCAAACCGCCCATGTTTCTAATATCCTGCTCGCCATGCAAAGCATGAATTACAGAACCGCTTCCCAAGAATAAACAAGCTTTAAAGAAAGCATGCGTAATTACATGAAAAACAGCCGAAGTATAAGCACCTAAACCCAATGCCATAAACATTAAACCCAACTGCGAAACAGTGGAATATGCCAATACCTTTTTAATATCGTTTTGAAACACACCAATAGTAGCTGCAAACAAAGCGGTAGCCACACCAATGGCTGCAATAAAGTGTAAAGTTTCGGGTGCTAAATCGTACAAAAAGTTGGTGCGCACCACCATATAAATTCCGGCTGTAACCATGGTAGCTGCGTGTATTAGTGCCGAAACGGGAGTTGGCCCCGCCATAGCATCCGGCAACCATGTATATAAAGGTATTTGTGCACTTTTACCCATTGCCCCTATAAAAAGAAACACGGTAGCTGCCAAAGCGATATTGGCGCCAATGCTGCCTCCTTGTGCTAATGCCTTCAACTCGCCAAAGTGCAATGTATTGGTATAAAAAAGTAATACAAACATGCCCAATAAAAACCCAAGGTCGCCCACACGGTTCATTACAAATGCTTTCTTGGCAGCATCGTTGTAAGATTGGTTTTTAAACCAAAACCCTATAAGCAGATAAGAACATAAACCTACTCCTTCCCAACCAATATATGTTACCAATAAACTATTGCCTAATACCAGTAACAGCATGAAAAAGATAAACAGATTAAGGTATGCAAAAAAACGACTGAAATTTTCGTCATCGTGCATATAGCTTATGGAATACACGTGTATTAAAAATCCGATTCCGGTAACTATCATAAGCCACATTACCGAAAGTTGATCTATAAGAATGCCAAACGAAATGCTGATGTTACCAAATGCTATCCACTCAAAAATATTTTTATCAATTGCCGCTGTTGCTGCGCCTGAAAAGAAATCGAGGAAATACTTTAATGCAATTGCAAAAGAACCAAGCACCGCCAACGAACCAAGCCAACCCGAAACGTTTTTAGGTAGCTTTTTTCCAAACAAACCGTTTATTAAAAAACCGATTAGCGGAAGGAGAATTAAAAGGTATATCGCTGTCATTTCTAATTTAAAATTTTCTGATTTTAAGATTCTTGGTTCTTCATCGTTTATTTTAAATACGCTTTAAAAATCAAAAATCTAAAATTTCAATGCTTTCAGTTCATCAATATCTACAGTATGCAAATTGCGGTAAATGGTTACCAAAATTGCCAAACCCACTGCCACTTCGGCTGCAGCTACTGCCATAATAAAAAATACAAATACTTGCCCGCTCGAATCGTTGTGGTAAGTAGAAAACGCCACCAGTAGCAGGTTTACGGCATTAAGCATTAGTTCAATGCTCATAAATATAATAATGGCATTTCTGCGCAGCAGCACCCCAAATACACCAATACAAAAAAGCACCGCACTTAAAAACAAATAATTGTGCAACGGCACTGCATGGAAAATGTTCATCAATACGCTCATTTCAATTCAGGTTTGGGTGAACTATCCTTTTTAGCTATTAAAACAGCACCAATCATGGCTGCCAATAATAAGATACTGGCAAATTCAAATGGTACTAAATATTCGTTTAGCAATACTTGTCCTAATGTTTTCACCAATCCAATTCCGCCATCAATATGTACGGGAGGCACAAAAGGTTCGGTTTTTTTCAATGCAGCAATTAGAACCAATAGCAAAAGACCGGATGAAAATACAGCAGCAATGCGTGCCAATGCGGGTTTGTGAGCCTCAGTTTCTTTGTTTAAATTCATCATCATTAGCGTGAATAAAAACAATACCATAATTGCACCGGCATAAACTATAATATGAACTACCGCCAAGAACTGTGCATTTAACAGAAGATAGTGCCCGGCAATAGCAAAAAAGCAGCCAATTAAATAGAGTACGGAATAAACCGGATTGCGGGAAGTTACGGTCATTAAACCGCAAAAAACCGCTAACGCTGCTAAGAACAAGAATATGTAAAAGGTCATTTCTATATTATGATTTCTTGTTGGTACGTTTTAAATACTGCAATACTGCTGGGTTGCGCTTGGGAAGTATTTAAAATTACATGCCATGTCTTTTATTTTTTAGTATCTGTATTTTCTTCTAATGGCATGAGTAACTTTTCTTTCCCATAAATAAATCCTTCGCGTTGGTAATCTGCCGGAGCCATATCTTGGGTAAGAAAGATGGCTTCTTTGGGGCAGGCTTCTTCGCACAAGCCACAAAAGATGCAACGCAGCAGGTTTATCTCGTAAGTGGAAGCATACTTTTCTTCACGGTATAGTTTTTCTTCGCCCGGTTCACGCTCTGCGGCAATCATGGTAATGGCTTCGGCAGGGCAACTGAGGGCGCACAAACCGCAGGCGGTACAGCGTTCTGCGCCATTTTCATCGCGCATTAAGATGTGCCTCCCGCGAAATACGGGTGAAAACTCGCGTTTTTGCTCCGGATATTGAATGGTTGCTTTCGGGCGAAAAAAGTGCTTGAGTGTAATACCCATTCCTTTAACAATTCCGGGCAAGTAAAGCCTTTCTGTAAAGGTCATTTCTTTGTTGGAAACGTCTTTTTTTCGTCCGCTAAGTGATATTTCTTTTATAGAGGTTGCCATGTTTTTCCTACTAAAAAGCGGTTGCAATATTATCTTTTCTGTGAAATATTCATTATCTTTTTCAAGAATAAAATATCCACTACGCTACCAGCTTCCGATATTTAAATTTCTTTTCTAATGTGTCGCCCAGTCTTTGTTTTTTGTTTTCCTCGTATTCGCTAAAAGTACCTTCAAAATAGTATGCCTGCGCATCGCCTTCAAAAGCAAGAATGTGGGTGCAAACACGGTCTAAGAACCAACGGTCGTGCGAAATAATAACAGCGCATCCGGCAAAGTTCTCAAGGGCCTCTTCCAGTGCTCTAATGGTGTTTACATCTAAATCGTTGGTTGGCTCATCTAAAAGTAGCACGTTGGCTTCTTCGCGTAAAGTTAGCGCCAAATGCAGGCGGTTTCTTTCGCCACCGGAAAGTACCTTCAGCTTCTTTTGCTGGTCGGCTCCGCTAAAATTAAAGCGCGACACGTAGCCGCGGCTATTCATTTTTAGCTTTCCGAGTTCTATCCATTCATCGCTGTTGCTAATGGTTTCCCAAACTGTTTTTTCGGGATCGAGATTGGTATGGGTTTGATCTACGTACGATATTTTTACGGTTTCGCCTATTTCGAAGGTTCCGGAATCGGGTTTTTCTTGCCCCATTATCATGCGGAAAAGTGTGGTTTTCCCGGCTCCGTTGGGTCCAATAATTCCAACTATACCACCTTGTGGTAAGCTAAAGTTCAGGTTCTCGTAAAGGAGTTGGTCTCCAAAGGCTTTGGCTACATTTTTAGCTTCAATTACTTTAGATCCTAAGCGCGGCCCCGGTGGTATGTATATTTCTAACTTTTCTTCTTTTTGCTTTGCATCTTCTTCCAGCATTTTTTCATAGTTGGCTATACGGGCTTTGCTTTTAGCTTGCCGTGCTTTGGGCGATTGGCGCACCCATTCTAACTCGCGCTGCAATGTTTTTTGGCGTTTAGTCTCAGATTTTTCTTCTTGCTCTAGGCGTTTAGCTTTTTGGTCTAACCACGAAGAGTAGTTTCCTTTCCATGGAATGCCTTCGCCACGATCGAGCTCTAATATCCAACCGGCTACGTTGTCTAAGAAATAGCGGTCGTGCGTGATACATATAACAGTTCCTTTGTATTGCTCCAAGTGGTGCTCCAACCACAATATAGATTCGGCATCGAGGTGGTTGGTGGGCTCATCCAACAGCAGCACATCCGGTTCTTGCAAGAGTAGGCGGCACAATGCCACTCTGCGCTTTTCGCCTCCCGAAAGGTTCTTGATGGGAGTATTAGGTTCCGGACACCGCAGCGCATCCATGGCGCGCTCCAGTACACTATCTATCTCCCATGCGTTGGCAGCATCAATTTTATCTTGAAGTGTACCCTGCCTTTCGAGCAGTTTGTTCATTTGGTCATCGTCCATCGGCTCGGCAAATTTTTCGCTGATGTCGTTGAACTCTTGCAGCATATCAAAAATTTCCTTTTTGCCTTCGCGCACTACCTCTACTACTGTTTTGCTATTGTCTAATTGCGGCTCTTGCTCCAAATAACCTACCGAAAAATCTTTATTGCTTTCTATTTTACCATTATAGCTTTGGTCTATTCCGGCAATAATTTTCATTAAGGTAGATTTACCCGAACCGTTGGCACCTATAATACCAATTTTGGCACCGTAAAAGAAAGACAGGTAAATGTCTTTTAAAATTTGGCGACTAGGTGGAATTGTTTTGCTCACACCTGTCATCGAAAAAATTATTCGCTGTGTAGCTTCTGACATACTAAACACATTTAGGCGGGCAAAAGTAACATTACTCACGAAGGTTAAGAGAGTATTTTCGACACGCACGAAAGATGCAACCAAAAAGGCTTTGAGGTATCTTATTCAAAAAAAACAACACACGGAACTAAAAAGCGGTTGGTAAAAAAACCTATGACTAAGAGTTTTGTAAAACAATTATTGGTAGCCTTGGCAGTTTCGATTGCCTATGCGTGGGGTATCAGTTTTACCAATGCAACCTTTCACAACAATGGGTTTTGGATTAACACACCTTATTACGATGGAATAGACAAACATTTTTGCGAAAACACCAACATGTTTGATCCCATAAGGCAACCCGTAAATACATTTACCAATGTAATTTACCTGCTGGTGGGTTTGTATGTGCTGGGCGTTGCTTGGCGCGACTGGCGGCAACAAAAACGCTATAATTTAATTTCGGCCAACCCTTGGTATTCATTTGTATATGGCATTATTCAGGTGTATTTATTTGTTGCCAGCAGCTACTTTCATGCGGGCTTAACCTTATTTGGAAGAGATTTAGATTACTCCGGTGTATTTAGCTTAAGCCTGTACCCGCTTATGTATTTCACCCATCGAATTGTGCTTATGGTGCGTGGCCTACCCAGCAATGGCAAGCATCCTAAAGAAGTTCTCTTTTTAACTATTGGGTTTTCAATCTTGTATGTGTACCTCACTTTCTTTTCGCCTCCGGTAATTGGTAGGTTTATTGTGCTAGGCATGATTGTTACCATGTTTATTTTTGCCATTATTATTGAAAACAAAGACCCCGGCAAAACCAATAAACTTTATATGTGGCTAACGCTGGCATCTATTTCGTTGGCTGTAATGTTTTTTGAATTCGACAACCAAAGAATTTTATGCAGCCCCGATAGTTTTATCCAACCACACGGATTGTGGCATTTACTGGGAGGCGTAGCCGGTTTCTATTTCTACTTTTATATCCGTAGTGAAAAAAACTACACTACTATTTTGGCCGATAAAGACAAAAGCTACCACCAATACGATATATATTAACAAAAAACACCCATAACAATCCTTAAAATAATCTTATTCCAAAACTTGCAGCAGTAGATAAAAACTTTTAAAAAACACTGCAATACCTACTTAATACTCTACTTTCGCCTACTGTTTTTTATTCTTATCATTTTTTAATAACATGAAAAAAATTTACTTGTTTTTATCTACACTTCTTTTGGTTGGAGGTGTATATGCTCAATCGCAAAGAGTAATGCTATTTGAAGAATTTACCGGAGAAGATTGCGGACCTTGCGCTGCTACCAACCCGAGTTTAAATGCATTATTGAAAGACAACGATGGCAGTGTAGTTCCTCTTAAATACCAAAGTATTGTTTCTTCCAGTTCGCGCAATGTGCTATACAGCCAAACTTCGAGCGAATCCAATGCCCGTGGCAATTACTACAGCAACACATCTTTACCCTTTGGAATTTTGGATGGCAATGTAAAGAGTGAGCATGCCGCAGGTTTTTCGCAAACCGATTTCGATAATCGCTTTTCTGTTGCCAGCAGTTTTAACTTATCGGTTTCGCACGATTTTTCCTATGCTGCCGATTCTATTTACATTACTGTAAACATTGAAGCAAGCCAAGCCTTTACGGCACAAAAACCTGCCTCTCTTAAGTTGAGAGTGGCAATGGTTGAAAGAGAAATTATGCTCACTCAACCTGCTTTAAACGGAGAAATTGAATTCTTTGATGTTATGCGCAAAATGTATCCCAATCCTGCAGGCACAACACTTAGCCAAAACTGGACAAATGGGCAAATACAAACTGTAACCTTTGGAGTTAAAATACCGGCCTATATCTTCGATAAAAATCAAATAGCCGTTGTAGCCTTTATACAAGACGACAACAATAAAGTAGTAGAGCAAGCAGCACGCAGCGCCCAAAAGCAAGTGCGCGTAGATGCTAAAATAGCTGACAAGCAAATACCATTTTTAAACTGCAATGCTCCTAATTTTGTGCCCTCTGTAACCATTAAAAACAATGGTAGCGAAACATTAACCAATTTAGATTTAGATGTAAAAATTGATGGCAACTTCTCGTTTACCCAATCGTGGAGCGGCAACTTAGCCAGCGGAGCACAAACCGTAGCCACACTAGATCCAATTGCTAAAATAAGTGGCGCTCATACCATTCAAATTATTGCCAAATCTCCTAATTACGAAGACGATCAAAACGTATTCAACGACACCACCGTAGGCACATTCAGCTTCCCTGATGCCGCAGTTCCATTCCCTATTGCCGAAGATTTTGAAAGTGGCATTCCAACTTCATTCCTTATCGAAAACCCCGACCTTTCACTCACTTGGAAAGATGCTGCGTACAGCGCCAACGGTACCGGAGCAAAATCTGCTTACATTCGCTTCTATGCTATTCCCGATGGTTCAGTAGATTATTTATACCTGCCAACCTTAAATTTAACAGGTGCAGATTTTGCAAAACTCACATTCGATAGAGCACACGTGCGCTACAGTAATAGCTTTGAAGACGGTTGCGATATTGAAGGCTCTAAAGACTGCGGTAATACTTGGGTAAAACTTTGGTCTAAAAAAGGTGCCGATTTAGCAACATCTGCCAATAGCAAAAACGAATTTAAACCTACTGCTTCGCAATGGGCGGCAGATGCTGCCAGCCTAGACTACTTTGCAGGCGAGCCCGAAGTATTTGTACGCTTTAAAGCCATCAGCAATTATGGAAACAACCTTTATATAGACAATCTAAATGTTGAAAGTACTCTTACTACAAACGGTGGCCCGCAAAAGCCAACAGGTATAGCGCCAATTTCGTTTGCAAATAATATCAGCCTTTATCCTAATCCGGCAAAAAATGCATTGAGTGTATCTTTTGGCGAAACTTTATCTACCGCTACTGTAAGAGTATTCGATTTACGCGGTGCAGAAGTATTCAATAACACTATACAAAACAGTTCTGAACTGCATTTAAACACTACTAGTTTTCAATCGGGCCTATACACCATCCAAATAAGCAACGGTGGCATGTCGGCAAAAAAATCATTCATTGTTCAACACTAATCAATTAAGAATATGCGTTTATTATTTCTTGTAACCATTGCAGCTTTTAGTAGCATTGTTATGAATGCTCAACAGTTATTACTTAGCCCTACCGGCAATATGGTTGAGTCTTTAGAAGTTACACCCGGAAGAGATGTAGAATCCATTATTTATCTAAAAAATAACTCCGGCAAAACAGCATTGGTAAAATGGGTTTTTGAGAGCTATAGCGGCAGCGTGGCTGCTTATGAATTTTCTATGTGCGATTTAGAAAATTGCTATGCAGCAAGTTCCATTGTGCGCGAAATTCAGTTAAACAATGGCGACAGCACTTTTATGAAATTCGGAACTTCGGCAAAATGCCAAGCCGGCACATCTACTGCCACCTTGCGTGCATGGATAGATGGCGACAGCGCCAATAGCGTAGTTCCACTTTCGTATAACGTTACCATTACACAAGGCGAAGATTGCTTAGCCTCCATTGAAAACGAACTTACTACCAAAGTAAGCGCCTATCCTATTCCCGTAAATACCGTTTTAAACTTACGTTTTGAAAACGATGCCCAACGCACCGTTGCTATTTTTGATGTAACCGGCAGAATGGTAGCAGAAAAAAGTATTAGCGAAAAGACAACCATTATCAATACAGCTTTCTTAGAAAAAGGAAATTATGTAATGCACATAATGGAAAACAACAAAGTTATAGCTACAAAAAAGTTAGCAAAATAATATACCAATCTTAGTCTGTGAAACCTGTCGGCACAATGCAGGCAGGTTTTTTTAATTTTACAAACAACTATATCTTCCACTATTCGTAACACACTATTATTTCTTACTTTCGGATATAATTAAATGCCTAAACCTCAAAAAAATACAAGCGAGCAACTCTTCGAAAAACCACAGTTAGAATTCGACCAACTGCTGGGGTATAAAGCATTGTTAGAATTCTTTAACGATGGCGTGCTCATAAAAAACACAGAGAATAAAGTAGTATTTGTAAACGAACCATTTTGCACACAATTAGGATACACCGTAGATGAAATTTTTGGCACCTCCGGCTATCAACTATTGGCCAATAAGAAATATGAAAAACTTATTGACGATAAAATGAAACTCCGCAAAAAGGGCGTTACAGATACTTACGATATCCAAGTACGCGCCAAAACAGGAGAACTACTTTGGTGGCGCGTTACAGGTCGCCCATTTTTTGACAAAAACGGTAATTTTGTTGGTAGCATCAGCATATTTTCAGACATTACCAAACAGCGGACAGCAGAAGAAGAACTGCGCAGAACCAACGATGAATTTGAGAGTTTAGTAAACCTACGCACCCGCGAACTTACCACCGCCAACAACAAGCTCCTCAACGAAATTAAAGAGCGCAAAATTGCCCAAATAGTTTCTAAAAATAATGAGCAACAATTCCGCGATATATTCAACAGTTCGCCCGATGCCATTTATGTTGAAGACCTAAACGGCACTATTCTAGATGTAAACAACGAAGCCTGCAATATGCACGGCAAATCGCGCGAAGAACTTATTGGAAAAAATATATTTGATTTAACTCCCGACTCGCAATACGAAGCCGTAAAAACACGCCAACCACTTTTAGCCCAAGGCGAAATGCGCGTTTTTGAATCGCAAGCACTAAACAGCGAAGGAAAAATTATACCCATAGAAGTAAAAGTTTCGCGCTTTACCCATAATGGCAACCCGGCACTCCTACTGCACGTTCGCGATATTTCCGACAGAGTAAAGAGCCAACAACTCATGCACAAAATAAATGTGGAGTTAGAAACCAAAGTGCGCCTGCGAACACACGATTTAGAAACCGCCAACAAAACCCTGCGCATTTCCGAAAACCTCTACAGGCAAATAGCAAGAAACATTCCACGCTCCGCCATTTTTGTATTCGACAACAACCTGCGCTACCTCTTAGCCGAAGGAAACCTCATTGGCTTTATCAGCCTAAACCGCGAACACATAGAAGGCAAAAGTATTTACGACCTTTTTACAGAAGAACAATTAAAAGAAGTAGAGCACATCTACAAATGGACAATTGAAGGCATTTCCGGTTCTTATGAACTAGAACAAAACAACCTCACCTACCAAATAAATTATTTGCCCATAAGAAACGATGATGGCGATATTATTTACGGTATGCTCATGGTAATGGATATTACCGATTTGAAAAAAACACAACAAAAACTCGAAAAACAAACCACCGAACTAAAACGCAGCAACGAAGAGTTGGAGCGCTTTGCCTACATTGCCAGCCACGATTTGCAAGGCCCACTACGCACTATTTCCAGCTATTTGCAACTACTCGAAAGCCGATACAGCAATAGGCTAGAAGGCGATGCCAAAGAATTTATCGAATACTCCGTAGCAGGCGCAAAAAGAATGCAGCGCCTTATACAAGATCTCTTAAACTATTCCAGAATAAACACACGCCCAAAACCATTTGCCGATACCAACCTAAACGATTTAGTAAAAGTGGTTCTTAAAAACTTAGAAACCACCATACAAACCAACCATGCTGAAATAAGAACCGATGAACTACCCATGGTATTTGGCGATAGCAACCAACTCATGCAACTCTTTCAAAACTTAATAGACAACGCCATTAAATTTGTAAAAAACCGCCAACCTATTATAGTTGTAAACGTAGAAAACCACCAAAAAGAATGGCTCTTTGCCATCCGCGATAATGGTATTGGTATAGAACCCGAGTTTAAAGAAAAAATATTCCAAATATTCCAACGCCTACATGCCGAAACCGAGTTTCCCGGTACAGGAATAGGGCTTGCCATTTGCAAAAAAATTGTTCATCTCCACGGTGGCGATATTTGGTTCGAAAGCGAACCCGGACAAGGCACCGCCTTCTTTTTCACCATAAGTAAAAGTTTAAACAATCTTAAAAACTAGTTTTAAGAAATCCCATATGTAATCTTTGTAACAAACCACTTATACCGTTTCCCTATTTTAGCTCAAAATTTACACAATTGAAAAACATAATCTCCTTTGCAGTACTGTTTTTAGTACTCACTGCATGCAACAGTTTAGGGCAAAAAGTAAACAACCTTTCTGCCAACGAATTTGAAAAACAAATAAGCACATCAAAAGTACAACTCATAGATGTACGCACACCCGAAGAGTTTGCAGAACGCCACATTGCAGGCGCAGTAAACATCAATATAAACAGCAATAATTTTGAAGCTGAACTAAAAAAATACAATAAAGACCAACCAATTTATTTTTACTGCCTTAGCGGGGGCAGAAGTGCCAGAGCAGCACAAACTGCCGCAGCTAGTGGATTTAAAACAACCTACAACCTAGAAGGCGGCATACTAAGTTGGGCAAATGCGGGAAAACCCGTAGAAACAACCACTGCCGACAAAAAATCGCAAGGACTTACGCAGCAAGCATACCTTACGCTCATCAATAAAGAAAAAATGGTATTGGTAGATTTTAATGCCGTATGGTGCGGCCCCTGCAAAATCTTGAAACCGCGCGTAAAAAACGTAGTTAAAAAACATGCAGAAAAAGTAGAGTTATTAGATATAGATGTAGATAAAAACGCAGAACTAGCAAACTATATGAACATTAGCGCCATTCCACTTTTAATACTCTACAAACAAGGAAAAGAAGTATGGCGCAAAATGGGCTTGGCAGAAGAAAGCGAAATTGCCGCAGCCATTCAAAATGTAAAGTAAATTGTACCGCACACACATAACTCATTTATGATAAACGTAACTCTATTAAAAAAAACATGCGAAACACCCGGTATTTCCGGATTTGAACAGCAAGTTCGCACATTGGTAACACAAGAAATAGAAGGCTTTACCGACAGCCTTTACACCGATGCAATGGGCAATTTAATTGCACTTAAAAAAGGAAAAAGCAGCGAAAAAAGAACTATGGCTGCGGCTCACATGGACGAAATTGGGTTTATAGTAAGCCATATTGACGATAAAGGCTTTTTACGATTTCACCCGATTGGCGGTTTCGACCCCAAAACACTTACAGCACAACGTGTAATTGTGCATGGAAAAGAAGATGTAATTGGTGTAATGGGCACTAAACCCATTCACCTTATGAGCGCAGAAGAGCGCGGCAAACCCTTGCAACTTAAAGACTATTTTATTGATTTAGGATTACCTAAAGAAGCAATAGAAAAAATTATTGAAGTAGGCAACCCGGTTTCGCGCCAACGCGAACTAATAGAAATGGGCGATTGCGTAAACTGTAAGAGTTTAGACAATCGCGTTTCGGTATTCATTTTAATGGAAGTTTTAAAAGAGTTGAAAGGCATAGAAATTCCTTACGACTTTTATGCCGTGTTTACAGTGCAGGAAGAGGTAGGAATTAGAGGTGCACACGTAGCAGCACATCACATAAACCCCGATTTTAGTTTTGGTTTAGATACCACTATTGCTTTCGATACACCCGATTCCAGACCCGAAGAAACCATTACGCAATTAGGTGCAGGCACTGCCATAAAAATTATGGACTCTTCTACCATTTGCGATTACCGCATGGTACGCTATATGAAAGAAATTGCCTCTTCAAACCAAATAAAATGGCAACCTGAGTTATTGCCCGCAGGCGGCACCGATACTGCCGGAATGCAACGCATGGCAACCAACGGAACCATTGCCGGAGCAGTTTCTATTCCCACAAGGCATATACATTCGGTAATTGAAATGTCGCACAAGGCAGATATCCGCGCATCAATAGATTTATTAAAAGCATGCGTGAGCCAACTGCACACTTCCGACTGGAGTTTTTAATTTGCTAAGCGCGTGTAGCCAATATAGCATTCAGTTTTAGTATGCTGGCTACAGATAGCGCATCTCTAATTTCGCCATTCATTACTTTTTGCACCAATTCGCTAAAGGGAAGTTTTTTTATGTGCAGCACTTCGTCTTCTTCGGGCTGCTCACCCACAAATTTCAACCCACGCGCTACATAGGTGTACGATATTTCATCGCTTACCGAATTAGAAAGTTGCATTTCTAAAATCATTTCGTAGTGCTCGGCAACTAAACCTGTTTCTTCTAACAGCTCACGCTTGGCAGTTTCTAATGGCAGCGTGTTTTCGGGGCATCCACCTTCGGGAATTTCCCATTCGTAACTGTGTAAAGTATATCGGTATTGCCCTACTATCCATGTGTTATTATTATCGTCTAACGGAATAATGGCTACTGCAATATTTTTGAAATGCACCTTACCGTAAATACCCGGATTACCTGCCGGATTAAGCACTTGGTGTTCTTCTACCTTTATCCATTTATTCTCGTACTTTACTTCCTCTGCCAATGTTTTCCAAGGATTTTCGGCTATGTTTCTTTTCATCTTAAAGTGTGCTTTTTATTATTGGCAATATTCTCCGGAGTCCACTCTATTACTTTTTCAAATGGAAATTTGCGCTCCACACAAGGAGCTATGGTGCAACTGCGGCACGATGGTGGTGTGCATGGATCGGGATGAATAAAAATTTCTATTTGCTTTCCATATTGGGCATTCATTAGCTGTGCCAATTCATCCATTTCGCTGTGTACTTTTTCTAAACTTCTATAAAATGGGAATGTAACATGGCAATCTATATGCAGTTTGCTTCCATACTGTATAATGCGCAGGTTGTGTATATCAATCCACTCCGGTTTTCTATTGGAAGAAAGAAATGCAGCAATGTTTTCTACCAACTCCATATCGGCTTCATCCATAATACCTGCCAGCGATTTGCGCATCAATTTATAGCCCACCACAATTATCCAAAGTCCCATTAGGAGCGCCACTACATTATCTATAAACTCCCATCCGGTAAACCATATTAAGCCCAAGCCTGCAATAACGGCAAACGAAGTGTAGGCATCGCTCCGAATGTGTTCGCCATCTGCCACCAATGGCAGCGAATGGTATTTTTTTCCGGTTGAAATTAACCACCATGCAGTGGTAAAGTTTACAATACCTGCTATGGCTGTAAGTGCTAAACCAAACGATAAATCTTTGACTGCGCTTACTTCAAAGAAACCAATAATGGCTTTACCCGCCATAATTAGTCCGGCTAAAGCAATCATTCCACCTTCCATACCCGATACTATGAACTCCACCTTTCCATGTCCGTATGGATGGTCTTTATCTTTAGGTTTTGCAGAAAGCGTTACGGCATACAATGCAAAACTTCCCGCCACTACATTGATAATAGATTCCAGCGCATCGGTGAGTATGGCATTGGAATGCGTAAAGTACCATGCCACAAACTTTACAACCATCAGCAAAATGCCAATGCCCAAAGCTGCACGCTGCACCTTAATTTCAACTCTGGTTGCCATTAGTTTGTAAACTTTAGCTTCAATAATACCCAAAACGCTTTCAAACCGTCTGTCCACTTCATTTTTTTGCCCTCTGCAAAGCTGCGCGGATAATAGTGCATAGGCAATTCATAAATTTTAATTCCTTGCTTAGAAATGCGAGCCGTAACTTCCGGACAAAATTCAAATCTATTGTACTTGAGTTTTACACGTTTAATAACTTCGGTTTTAAAGACTTTGTAACAAGCAGCTTCATCGGTAATTTTTTGATTGTATAGAATCCTTGCCCACCACGAAATAAATCGCCCGCCAATATCGTAAGTCCATATACGCTCTCCTTGTGCCGGCTGCAAATTGCGCGAGCCATATACTACTTCGGCTTTGCCTTCGAGAATGGGCTGTACTAAATGAAGATAATCGTTAGGCTCGGTTTCTAAATCGCCATCTTGTATAATAACTATTGCTCCCGAAACAAACTGCAGTGCCGTTTTTATTGCAGCGGCTTTACCTTGGTTTATGGTGTGATGCAATACTTTTACGTTGGGAGCAACAAATTTTTCGAGTACCATTTGCGTTGCATCGGTAGAGCCATCGTTTACAATTATTACTTCTTTTTCTATTGGCACTGCCAACACTTTTTGCAGCAATGCAGCAATGGTACTGGCTTCGTTGAAAACAGGAATAATAACCGATAGTTTCACTCTTACAAACAAAGGGAAAGGTTGCGACAAATAAAATTTTTGCAACACTTCTTTACAGCTTGCCATTGTACATTCACAAAAAACGAGTGGAGAATAGAGTTTGCCGCACCCTTACACCGCACTACTTTCACCCTAAATTTTTTTTATGAAGAATACCTATTTGATTGCGGTGGCACTCACATTATTACTTTCATCGTGCTTGGTTTCAAAAAAGAAATTTGATGAACAACAAGCCTTGGCAGAAAAGCATTTGGCAGAGCGCAATAGTTGTAAAGAAGATTTAGATAAAGCCAATGCCACCATTGCGGCACTAAGCGATCAAGTAAAAAACTTAGAAGCCGATACCGCAAGATTGAATGCCGAAATCCGTAAACTGGCGCAGCAAAAAAGCAATACAGAAAAAACATACAACGATTTGAAAAAGCGCTACGATGATTTGCTAACCAAAGCTACCGATGAAAAAAGCCGCCTGAGCGAAATACTTAAAGAAAAAGAAAATGAGCTAAATGCCAAAGCGAGAGAATTAGATATTTTATCGAAAGAACTTTCGCAAAAGCAACAGCGTGTGAATGATTTAGAATCGCTCATTGCCAAAAAAGATGAAGCCGTAAATAACTTAAAGAAAAAAATTGCCGATGCACTCACAGGATTTAACAGCGATGAACTAACCGTAACTCAAAAAGACGGAAAAGTTTATGTGAGCATGAGCGATAAATTATTATTTAAAATTGGCAGCTACACCGTAGATATACGAGGCAAACAAGCACTTGCAAAACTTGCAGAAGAGCTGAATAAGAATACAGAAATTGGTATTACCGTAGAAGGGCATACCGATAACAAAGCATACAAAAGCCCCGATGGAAACATAAAAAACAACTGGGATTTAAGTGTAATGCGCGCATCAAGCGTTACCGATATTTTGGTTACAGAAAATAAAATAGATGCCAAGCGCATTACTGCTGCCGGACACGGAGAGTTCTTTCCGGTAGTGAGCAACGATACTCCTGAGGGCAGAAGTAAAAACCGCAGAATAGAAATTGTACTTTCTCCCGATTTGCGCGAAATTTTCAAAATACTCGATGGTGTAAAATAGCACCTCCACTGCAAGCCTGTTTTCTACTCAACATATTCAGAAAATGGGCTTGCAAACTATCGCGGTAAAAAAGTTGAAGATTGGATACAGTTTAACTAAGATGTTTTAAAGAACATTATTGGTTTGCTCTTTAATCTTCTCCAGTTCATCTTTCATATTTACTACAATTTTCTGCATGGCAGCATCATTGGCTTTAGAACCTACGGTGTTTATTTCTCTTCCTACTTCTTGTGCAATAAAATTGAGTTTTCGCCCTTTCATTTCCTCAGAGTTTTCTTCTACCGCATGGCGAAAATGTGCGCAATGCGCCCGCAAGCGGGTAAGTTCTTCGGTAATATCTAATTTCTCTATGTAGTAAATTATTTCCTGCTCAAAGCGGTTAGGGTCTATTTTATCCTTAGGAATAAACAATTCCAAATTGCCACGCAACCTTTGGCGCATTTCTGCTACCCTACGTTTATCTTGCTCCTTTAGGTGCGAAACAAAGTGCTCAATAATTTTTATTCTATCTAGCAAATCTTCTTTAAGTGAGCTGCCCTCCTTTACCCTAAATTCATTTAGCTGCTCAATGGCATTCATGATTGTTTTTTCAATCAAGCCCCATTCTTCGTTATCTACATCGGGCGGATTCTCTTCATACACATCGGGCAAACGCAGAATGGCCGGTAAAATTTGGTTTAAAGGCAAACTTAAATCTTTTGCCACCGATTCTAATTCTGCGTAATGCGCCTTTACTACACCTTTATTTAAACGGAGTACAGCACCTTCTTTTTCGGTAACAACCGACACAAACACATCTACTTTTCCGCGCTGCAAGCGGTTGGTAATTTGCTGGCGTAGCGTATATTCTTGTTCTCTGTAACGCGAAGGCAACTTAGTGCCTAAGTCCATTCCTTTGCTGCTGTTGAGTGAGCGCACTTCTACCGTAACGGTAACATCGTTGGCAGTAGAAATAGCTTTGCCAAAGCCGGTCATTGATTTGAGCATACAGCTAAAATATAGAAAGTTTTGTGTTGTGCTTAATTTTCAATCTCGCAACCTATCCATGCTTTTTATCAGCGCTTCATCTTTTTGGATGGCAAAGTAAGCCAACAGCAAAAACACTAAAGGTGGAATTGCAGCTAAATTCCATGCAGTATATATAATATCTATGGGTGTTTCTTTTGTTTGAAAAACATAATACACATACCCAACTGCCAATAGATGAAACAATATTGCAACCCAGCAAAGCAAGGATTGAATACCTCTCTTACTAAAAAGGAAGATAGCTATAAGTGAAAAACCTGCGGCTATGGCACTCAAAATAGCTGCTACAAATACATAATAGCCACTTACGAAATATGCCACCTCCCAGGTAGGAAGGTTGCGTACATAGTTTACATCCAATGCTTCGTATTGAATTACCGGAGCAAATAAATATGCCACTATGGTTAAAATAGCAAGTACTAAATAAATAGTTTGAATGCGTTGAATCATTGCTTCAATTTTAAGTTTTCAGCTTGTTTTACATTTGAACAAAGCCCATTCGCAACTGCTCAAACTCTTTCTCTAATTTAGAAGAAAACTCGGCATCTTCGTATTGCTTGGCGGTGCGCATCATTTCTTGGAAAATATACAATGGTTCGCGCACATTGCGATTATCTGTAAACGAGCCTTGCTGCAATTGCTGTAGATACTGATTATCGCCACTGTTGCGAGCCTGCTGCAACAAATAGCGGTAAACGCCTTGGTAGTATTTTAAAAACTCACGGCTTTGTGTAAGCAATTCTTCCATTACTTTCTTCCCTTTATCCTTTGCTCCGGCTTTGTAATAAATTTCGGGATACTGGTAGGCAAATACGTTCAACGGTACGCGCTCGGTAGGCATCATTTTTAATGAATAATCTAACGCTTGTATTGCTTTTTCGTTTTCACCTTTTGCAATAAGCGCTTCTGCCAATCGGCCAAAGTTGCCACGCACATTTACCGTCATGCGCATAATGTTTTCATCTAAGTAAATATTCGGATTGCTCTCTATACCTCCAAACTTAAATTTCTTCATCATGTTATCGAACATGGCATCGGTGCGCACGGGTGCGTTGTAAGCACTTCCGGTGGCGTTTAAGCGCGGTACTATACGGTAGGTTAAACCTTCTAACTGAAAGTATTTTTCTAATCCCAAATATGCTTCGGGAGCCACACTTACTGCAAAATAAATAGGGCGCTCCAAAATATTATTGGCTACAATATCTAAAGTAAGCAAGTCGTTTTTAAGCAAGTTGCCATTGGTAATGCTCCATTCCATGCGCGGAGCAATTGGCTCATCGGCAGACACCATGTTAAATTCGCGAGCCTTGTTGGTGTCTATTTCTAAGTAGAAATTTTTGGTTGGAAAATATGGTTCTAACTCGCCCCTGCCTGTAGATACTTTATTGCGGGCATCATCGCTGGCAATAAACTGCATTACGCGTTTTAAATCTAGCGATGCATTTGCCGGAATTTGCGGATTGGCCGCATAGCGAATAATATCGCGGTTGCTGGCGGCTACTTGCTCGCTGCTGAATGTCATTTTAATGGGTGCAGCATTGTTGGTTTTATAGCGCAATTGGTCTATATACCAATCTACACCCAGCAAGCTTAAATTGATTACGCGCACATCGGTACGGATACCTTCTACTTCTTGTGCATACCACAATGGATAAGTATCGTTATCGCCCTGTGTAAAAATAATGGCATTGGGAGCGCAGCTTTCTAAATAGCACACAGCAAAATCGCGTGCAGTGGTTCTGCCACTGCGGTTGTGGTCGTCCCAACCTTGAGTTCCCATAAGCAAAGGTGCGCTGGCACACAATGCAATTGCAATGCCCGATGCAGGCAATTCACCCATTTTTTTCTTAAGTAATTCTATAAGTGCAAACACGCCATAGCCAATCCAAAAGCAAAACGCCACAAAGGACCCTGCTTGTGCATAATCTCTTTCGCGCGGCTCAATTGGCGGTTCGTTTTGGTACACAATTTGGAATAAGCCGCTCACTGCAAAAAGAGCGAGTATTATCCAAAAGGCTTTATCGTCTTTTAAGTAAGTATATACCAAACCTATTATTCCCAAAATAAGCGGAATCATATAAAACTTATTCCGTGCTTTATTTTCAGCCATTATTTTAGGTAAGTTTTCTTGTGGCCATTGTGGCGCGCCCCAAATTTTCAAGTATTTATCTACAAACGGGATACCGCTAATCCAGCCACCATCATCGTTAAACACGGTTCCTTGTGTATCGTTTTGGCGTCCTGCAAAGTTCCACATCAAATAGCGGAAATACATATAACCTACTTGATACTGGAAAAAGAACTTCATGTTGTCGGCAAACGTAATGTGGTCTCTAACTTCGTAATGTCCGTTTCCTTTTTCGTTTAACTGTGCAGCCAACTGCTCGGCTTGCTGCTGTTGATTAGGTGCAAAAGTTCTTACTACACTCACGCCCGAAGCGGTTCTTTCTACCACATCATATTCAGGTTGCAACACTTGGCGGTAAGCGTTCTTCTTGCCTTCTTCTTGCCAAAATCCAAGGCGTGGGAAAGGCATCATTACATCATCGCGGAACTTGTAATCAATTTTATCGCCTACATATTTATAGCTGTGTGTTTTTACATCCTTTTGGAAGCGCTCACCCAGCTTTTGCATATCTACAATATCGTAACTGTTTACATTGTAAGCCGGACCGTACACCAAAGGTCTATCGCCATATTGCTCGCGATCTACATAGCTTTTTAAGCTGAATGGATCTATTGGGCGGTTCATATTTATAGGAGGATTTGCCACACTGCGAATAGGAACCATAGCATAACTCATATAGCCGATATACATAAATGCCAAACTCAATACAGCAATATTTACATCGCGCCAGCCTCTGCGGTGTGTGTACCAAATAGCTCCTGCCAGCAATGCCACCAGCAATACAATAAAGAATGCTTCGCCACTGCTAAACGGCAATCCAAATGAATTCACAAATAACTTATCGAAACCTGCGAGGAAAGCCTGTGTGTACGAAATCACAAACTTCATAGCAACACCAATAAGTACAAAACCTATGGCTCCCGCAGTTACAAAACCTTTTACGCTGGGTTGATACCTTCTATAGTAATACACTAATGCTGCAAACGGAATGGCAAGTAAACTAAGCAAGTGCACACCAATGGAAAGCCCCGTCATGTATGCAATTAAAATAAGCCAATGGTCGGCATAGTTATTACCCTCCAATACTTGTTCATCCCATTTTAAAATTGCCCACACAATAAAACTCCAAAAGAATTGCGAAAGCGCGTACACCTCGCCTTCTACTGCACTAAACCAAAGTGAATCTAAAAAGGTAGCACAACCGGCAGCTATTAAACCACTTCCTACAACCGCTATTATTTTTCCGGTAGTGTATTCTTTGTCTTTAAATGCAATTTTTGAAAGTAGTAAAGTAACCGTCCAATAAGCAAACATAATAGACGCTGCTGTTGCCAATGCACTCATAAAATTAACCCACATGGCCACCTGGCTTACATCGCTGCCTGCAAAGAGTGTAAAAAGCCTGCCTAGCATTAAGAAAAACGGAGCTCCCGGAGGATGCACCACTTGCAACTTAAAGCAACCGCTTACAAACTCTCCGCAATCCCAAAAACTACCGCTTTTTTCTGCTGTAAGTAAATAAACAACCGATGCAAATACCAACACCACCCAACCGGCTATGCTGTTAATTCTTTTGTACTGATTCATGAATGAATTTCTTTTCAGGAAGCGCGAAAGTAATAAAATAAGGAAATGCGTATGTTACACTGTTTTAAACAGCCTATTCCGTGTAGCTCCTAACATTTATTGGCACTCTGCTGCTGCTATATTTGCCATTTCCACTTTTCTGCGCTTATATTTGCTCCGGCTCTTTGAAACAACTTATCCAGAAAGACTGAGGGATTAGGCCCTGCGAAGTCTTGGCAACCGGAATAGCGCTATGCGCTATTTGTTGGTGCTAACTCCTACTCCACCTTTGTGGGGAAAGATAAGTTCAGTACAGTTTTTTGCTTTTGCTGACCTTTACAATATTGCTTTTTGGATACTTTGTTTCATTGCCATTTTAACTTTTTGCAATGAATATAAAAGCACAACTAACTCAACTTGCTTCAGAAAAAATTTTGGTGCTCGATGGCGCAATGGGCACCATGATACAACGCTATAAACTAACCGAGCAAGATTTTAGAGGAAACGATTTTGCAAATCATACCCACGATTTAAAAGGCAATAACGATATACTCAACATTACCCGACCCGATATTGTAGAAGCAATTCACTTAGAATACTTAGAAGCCAATGCCGATATTATTGAAACCAATACTTTTAGCGGCACTTGGGTGGCACAGGCCGATTACAAACTCGAACATGAAGTTTACCGCATTAACTACGAAGGGGCAAAGCTAGCCAAGAATGCTGTTGAAAAATTTGCTGCCCGCACTAATAAAAAGTGCTTTGTTGCCGGAGCTTTTGGGCCAACCAACCGAACCGCCTCTATTTCTCCCGATGTAAACAATCCCGGTTTTAGAGCCATTAGTTTTGATGAACTGGTAAATGCCTACTCCGAGCAAACCCACGGTTTAATAGATGGAGGCGCAGATATTCTTTTGGTAGAAACCATCTTCGACACGCTAAATGCCAAAGCCTGCCTATTTGCCATTCACCAAGTACAAAAAGAAAAAGGAACCGATTTACCCATTATGATTTCCGGTACCATTACCGATGCCAGCGGAAGAACCCTCAGCGGTCAAACTCCCGAAGCATTCGTAATTTCAGTAGCACACACCCAACCTTTTTCAATTGGCTTAAACTGCGCACTCGGAGCAAAAGACATGCGCCCACACATCGAAGCCATTTCAAAAAGTTCTACCTGTTTTGTAAGTGCATATCCAAATGCAGGCCTGCCCAATGCCTTTGGCGGCTACGATGAATCGCCTGAAATGATGGGCGCAGCATTGGAAGACTTCATTAAAAGCGGCTTTGTAAATATTATTGGCGGCTGCTGCGGTACCACACCTGCACACATACGAGTATTTGCCGAAATAGCCCAAAAATATCCGCCCCGCAAGCCACCCAAACCAATTCCATTTATGCGCCTAAGTGGTTTAGAACCTGTAACACTTACACCACAAAGCAATTTTATGAATGTGGGTGAGCGCACCAACGTTACCGGCTCTGCAAAGTTTCTAAAACTCATTAAAGAAGACAAGTACGAAGAAGCACTGTCTGTAGCTTTGGAGCAAGTAAAAGGCGGAGCACAAGTACTCGATGTAAATATGGATGAAGGCATGTTGGATGGCGCACCTGCCATGACCAAGTTCCTGCATCTTATTGCTTCGGAACCCGATATTTCTTGCGTTCCGGTTATGATAGACAGCTCTAAGTTTCACATTATAGAAGCAGGCCTAAAGTGCATACAAGGAAAAGGAATCGTAAACTCTATTTCATTAAAAAATGGTGAAGCAGAATTTATTCGCGAAGCCACTTTGGTAAGGCAATATGGTGCAGCCATTATTGTAATGGCATTCGATGAACAAGGCCAAGCCGATACCTATGAAAGACGTATAGAAATTTGCAACCGCAGCTATAAAATTTTAGTAGAACAAGTAGGCTTTCCACCCGAAGACATCATATTCGACCCCAATATTTTTCCGGTAGCAACAGGTATGGAAGAGCACCGCAACAATGCCGTAGATTTCTTTAATGCTACCAAATGGATAAAACAAAATTTGCCTCATGCACACGTGAGTGGAGGTGTTAGCAACGTATCTTTCTCTTTTCGCGGCAACAACATTGTGCGCGAAGCTATGCATGCAGCCTTTCTATATCATGCCATACAAAACGGCATGGATATGGGTATTGTAAACCCTTCTATGTTAGAAGTGTACGACAATATTCCAAAAGATCTGCTGGAGCATGTAGAAGATGTGCTCCTAAACCGCAGAAGCGATGCCACAGAACGCCTACTTGCCTTTGCAGAAACCGTAAAAAAGAAAGAAAAAACAGAAACCATTAACCACGAATGGCGGCAAGCAAGTGTAGAAGAACGACTTGCGCACGCGCTGGTAAAAGGCATCGTAGAATACATTGATGCAGACACCGAAGAAGCACGCCAAAAGTACGCCAAGCCATTAGATGTAATTGAAGGGCCACTCATGGCAGGTATGAACATTGTGGGCGATTTGTTTGGAGCAGGAAAAATGTTTTTACCGCAAGTAGTAAAAAGTGCCAGAGTAATGAAAAAAGCAGTGGCATACCTGCTTCCGTTTTTAGAAGAAGAAAAAGCAAAATCTGGAATTACTGCAAAAAATAATGGCAAGATTTTGCTCGCCACTGTAAAAGGTGATGTGCACGATATTGGAAAAAATATTGTGGGCGTAGTACTTGCTTGCAACAACTACGAAATTATAGACATGGGCGTAATGGTGCCTGCCGAAAAAATTCTAGAGCGTGCCAAAGCAGAAAATGCCGATATTATTGGTCTTAGTGGCCTAATAACGCCTTCGCTCGATGAAATGGTACACGTAGCCAATGAGATGGAGCGCTTAAACCTACATGTGCCTTTACTTATTGGAGGAGCTACTACTTCAGAAATTCATACTGCGGTGCGCATTGCCCCTGCATATACTGCTCCGGTTGTGTATGTATTAGATGCATCTAAGAGTGTGCCCGTAGTAAGTTCACTGCTTAGCAAAGAGCAAAAAGAATCTTTTGTTGCCACTGTAAACGAGCGCTACGAAACCATGCGCGAAGTGCATAAAAGCCGCAAAAACGAAATTGAACTCATACCGCTAAACGAAGCCAGAAAAAATCGACTGATTGAACAAACAAGCAGCCCCGCACCACAGCTTTTCAACGCGCAATTTATTTCTGACTACTTGCAAACCTACGATGCCAAAAAACACGCAGCCTTTACCGTAGAAGGCAAACCAATTTTGGGCTGGAAAAACTACAACTTACAAGAACTAGTTGATTTTATAGACTGGTCGCCATTCTTTTCTGCATGGGAAATGAGCGGCACTTACCCTCGCATTTTCGAGAGCGAAAAATACGGCAAAGAAGCACAGAAACTATTTGCCGATGCACAGCAACTACTCAAAAAAATAATTGCCGAAAAATGGCTCACCGCAAGTGCCATTATTGGCATTAACCCAACATTGCCATCTACTGCAAGCGAGGAGCCAATTGCTTCTTTTTCGTTTATGCGCCAGCAAACAAAAAAGCAAGGCACGCAACCCAATTTATGCTTGGCAGATTTTGCCTTATCCAACAATGAAAACGAACCGGAAACTGTTTATGTGTATAACACTCCACCAGTGCTGCACGACCATTTAGGAGGCATTGGTTTCTTTGCTGTTACCTGCGGCATTGGCATAGAAAAACACCTAGAGCAATTTAAAAAAGAGCATGACGATTACCACAGCATTATGCTGAAAGTATTGGCAGATAGGCTGGCAGAAGCTTTTGCAGAAAGAATGCACGAGCGTGTACGAAAAGAATTTTGGGGCTATGCACCCAACGAAAATCTCAGCAACAATGAGCTTATTCAAGAGAAGTACCAAGGCATTCGCCCCGCACCGGGCTATGCCGCCTGCCCCGACCACACCTTAAAAAAGCAGCTTTGGAAATTCTTGCAAATTGAAGAACATACCGGAATTCAACTTACTGAAAGTTGCGCCATGTATCCAACAGCATCGGTAAGTGGTTTTTATTTTGCTTCGCCTAATGCAAAGTACTTTGGTGTTGGAAAAATTCAAAAAGACCAAGTAGAAATGCTGGCAAAGGCTAAAGGATATACGGTTGCAGAAATGGAAAAATGGCTTCGTCCTAATTTGGCATATTAGTTTTCTGCCTGCAGAAAATTTTTTCAGTTATTTTTAGCAGCCACTGTATTTAATAAAATCATTCAATGCTATTTAACCGTACTACACTTCTCTATACCATTTTTTACTTTTTTCAATCCTATATTCAAGCCCAATGCTGCTCCAATGGCGTAAACCTTCTAGCCAACTATAATCCCGATTTTTCGGCTCCTTATACAACCACACCTCCTGGTTTTACCAATTCCAATACCTACTCTGTTACATTGGGTCCCGGCTATTACAGCATCATTACCTCAAGAAACTATGGAGCCTGCGCCTCCACACCGGAATTTGATCACACTTCAGGAAATACCTCCGGAAAATTTTTATGGTTCGATACGCCCAATTGGGCAAGCGCAGGCAATCCTGCCATTGCATGGAAACCTTTCAATCCATTGCTGCCTCCGGGTTCGCAAGACTTACTTACCGTAGTACCCAATACTACGTATGTTTTTTCGTGTTGGATTCGCGACTTGGCTCGCAACCCCGATTGTGTAAGCGGAGGTGCGCCAATTATGGGCTTGCGCATAAACGGAACAGATATGGCACAAGTAAACCTTGCCACGCCTGTTCCCGGGCAATGCTGTCCGGAATGGGTTTATATGTGTGCCAGCTGGAACTCAGGAAATAGCACCACCGCTTTAATTCAAATTGAAAGCCGTACCGGAAGCGGCTTTACAGATTTAGGAATAGATGATGTTTACTTTGGAAGTACGGCATTTGGCGCCAATATCAACTTAGGAAACGACACTACAATATGCACCGGGCAATCGCTCACATTACAAGCAAATCTTCCAAACTCAACCAATGTGTGGAGCGATGGAAGCACCGGAAATACACTCACTGTTTCCACCTCCGGTTTATACTGGGTAGAGGTAACACAGAATGGCTGCATAAGCCGCGATTCTATTGTAGTAAACGTAGTCAATTGCAGCAATCCTATTTCGGGTATTATCAATACTTATACGGCCGTAACCGATATTAACCCTTGTACAAATACAATCACCGTGGGAAACCCCTCCGGCTTTAACGCAGGCAGCCGTGTACTAGTTATTCAAATGAAAGGAGCCGCCATAGATACGTCTAACACAACTTCTTTCGGAAATATTATTAACTACAATAATGCCGGCAACTATGAGTTTGGATATATCCAATCTATAAATGGAAACCAAATTACATTGCAAAATATGCTGCAACGAAACTATTCGGTTTCGGGCATAGTGCAGTTAGTGCATGTGCCTCAATACTCGGGCAATGTTTTTGTGGCAAACAATGCCATTACATGCCAACCGTGGAACGGCACTACTGGGGGAATAATTGCACTGGAGGCTTCCGGTTTAGTAGTTTTACAAGCCGATATTGATGCTTCCAACAAAGGCTTTCGAGCAGGTGTAGCCAACGATAATTCGCCTTATATATGTGGCCAGCAAGATTATTTTTATCCAAGCAATTCTTCTTTCGGAGGAAGAAAAGGAGAAGGCATTTTTGAATTACCCAACACTATAATTAACGGACGCGGCAAAAACACCAATGGTGGTGGTGGCGGAAACGATACCAATAGCGGTGGTGCTGGTGGTGGAAATTTTGGCACTGGCGGCAGAGGCGGCAACCAATGGACTGGTTGCGCAAACCTTCCTATTGGTGGCGATGGCGGCACAAATCTTACATATAGTAATACTGCCAACAAAATTTTTCTTGGGGGCGGAGCAGGCGGTGGACATCAAAATGATGCTACTGCAACTCCGGGTACAAATGGCGGTGGCATAATCATTATTCAATGCAATGGCATTGCGGCTAATGGTGGAGGCATAAAATCTTTTGCCAACAATGCTGTTCAGGCTTCTACCGATGGCTCAGGAGGTGCAGGAGCAGGCGGCACTGTGCTACTTCAAACCAATAACATTACAGGCAATTTAACTATTGATGTGCATGGCGGAAGAGGCGGAGACAATACTTCGCATGGCACCGGTGGTGGTGGTGGTGGTGGTATAGTGTGGAGCACAACAACCTTACCCGGAAATGTAGTTTTAAATCTTGCGGGTGGGCAACCGGGATTTCACTCAGGCACTAATGGCAATCATGGCGCAACTGCAGGTAATAACGGAGGCGCTATTTCCGGATTAACTTTTATAGAAAGCACTATACCTTTTACACCCTTAGTAAAACCCGTTGCAACCGCTACTTCTAATGTTTGTGTGGGCGATAGCATTTTACTTTCGGTAGATACTGTTCCAAATGTTGTTTACAGTTGGGTTGGCACCAATAACTTTAGTGCTTCACAGCAACACTCCAATGTTCCTAATGCTACTAATGCTGCAACGGGTATTTACATTGCCACTATTACCGATACACTCGGCTGCGTGCAACACGATACCGTAACAGTAACAGTGCTCAATAGTTCAACTTCAACTATCAATGCCAGCATTTGCAGCAAAGACCAATACACAAGACCTAATGGAGTTTCTACCAATATTCCGGGAACTTACACCGATACACTTACAGCTGCCAATGGATGCGATAGCATTATCACTACTAACTTATCGTTTCTACCAAATGCTTTTGCTACGGTTGATACAGCCATTTGCCCTAATGCTAATTTCACCAGGCCTACGGGATTGGTGGTAAACACTCCGGGAACTTATACCGATACGCTTACAGCTACCAATGGATGCGATAGCATTATCACTACTAATTTATCGTTTCTACCAAATGCTTTTGCTACGGTTGATACAGCCATTTGCACTAATGCCAATTTCACCAGGCCTACGGGATTGGTGGTAAACACTCCGGGAACTTATACCGATACGCTTACAGCTGCCAATGGATGCGATAGCATTATCACTACTAACTTATCGTTTCACCCTACTTATACGCAAATAATCAACGATACCATTTGCAGCGGGGGCACGTATATACTTCCCGATGGAAATAATGTTTCGCAAGGTGGCAGTTATCCGATCACCTTAACTTCCACAAACGGTTGCGACAGCTTGATTACAATCAATTTAACTGCAGTAGCCCTCACAGCAACTACTACAACACAAGCGGCAAACTGCTTTGGCGAAAGCAGCGGCAGCATTACCATTGCAGCCAACAATGGCACAGCTCCATACACTTATGTATTGGATAGTACTGCTTCCCAAACCGCAGCTACGGCAAGCGTTTTCAACCACCTTCCGGCAGGCAACTATTTCCTTGAAATTACAGATTCAAACAACTGTACCGCTACCACCTTTGCTACCATTAGCGAGCCTTCTCCCATTATAGTAAACTATACCGCAACCGATGTTTCCTGTTTCGGCAATAGCGATGGAAGCGTGCAAATTACGGCATCGGGAGGCACACCTGGTTATCGTTTCTTACTAAACGGAATTACCAATACCGGTGGTTACTTTTCAAATCTCAGTTCAGGAAATTTTAATGCCACTGTTACCGATACCAATCAATGCGCTGCCATGCTGCCTCTCAGTATTAGCGAGCCTTCAGATATACTTATTACTGCCACTCCCAATCCGTTGGTATTAAAGCAAGGAGGCAAAGACAGTATTCATCTTTCTTCAAACTATGGTAACAATATTACTTACCAATGGAATAGCGCTTCGGGCATAAGTTGCAGCAATTGCAGCAGCGTGCTGGTGAGTGCTTTCAATTCTACCACATACCATGTTGCAGCACAAGTAATAATAAATGGCAATACCTGCACCGCACAAATACCCGTAGAAGTAATTGTGGAGCCGGATTACAGCATTTATATACCCAATTTATTTTCACCCAACAGCGATGGTGTAAACGACCATTTTGAATGGTTTGGAAACAAGCAGGCGGTAAAAATTTTTGAAATCCAGATTTTTAACCGCTGGGGCGAGAAAATTTTTGAGAGCAACAACAAAAATTTCGTGTGGGATGGTTACTACAATGGCAAAGAAGCGGCTGCCGGCACCTATGTTTATTTATTAAAAATAACCTGGATAGACGGAGTGCGGAGCAACCGCTACAAAGGAAGTTTTACACTCGTAAAATAGTTTTGATTGCATACTCGTTCATTTAAAAAAAGAAACAATGCTTACTACTAAATCTTATGCTGCTCAAAATGCAACATCTCCTTTAGCACCCTATCAATTTGAAAGAAGAACTCCCGGCTTACACGATGTACAAATAGAAATTTTATACTGCGGAGTTTGCCACAGCGATATACACCAAGTTCGAAACGAGTGGGGTGGAGCAAAATACCCAATGGTTCCGGGGCACGAAATTGTGGGTCGCGTAACGGCAGTTGGCGCACAGGTAACTAAGTTTAAAGTAGGCGATACAGCCGGAGTAGGTTGTTTGGTAGATGCTTGCAGAACTTGCAATAGCTGCTCCGAAGGCAACGAGCAATACTGCGAAAATGGCTCGGTAGGTACGTACAACAGCTATGAAAAAAACAGTAAAACTCTTACTCAAGGTGGCTATTCCGATAAGATAGTTGTAGATGAAAATTTTGTGCTTAAAGTTTCCAATAACTTACCGCTCGAAAAAGTAGCACCACTGCTTTGTGCCGGAATTACTACCTATTCTCCTTTACGCCAATGGAAGGTGGGCAAAGGACACAAGGTGGGCATATTGGGGCTTGGCGGCTTAGGCCACATGGCTGTAAAATTTGCGGTGACCATGGGTGCCGAAGTTACGGTACTCAGTACTTCGCCCGGCAAAAAAAACGATGCTTTACAATTGGGTGCACATAAGTTTATTGTTACCAAAAACCACGATGAAGTAAAAGCTGTACGCAACTATTTTCACTTTATTATAGATACCGTTTCGGCACAGCACGATATTAACTTTTACACTTCGCTCTTAGGCGTAGATGGCACACTCATTATGCTGGGTATTCCACCCGAGGCTCCGCAACTGCAAGTGTTTAACCTTGTTGGGAAAAGAAGAAGCATTGCAGGCTCCCTTATTGGCGGTATTGCCGAAACACAAGAAATGCTCGATTACTGCGCGGCAAACAACATTACATCTGATGTGGAAGTAATACCAATTAACTACATTAACCAAGCATACGAACGCATGATAAAAGGCGATGTGCACTACCGCTTTGTAATTGATGTAAAAACCCTGTAGCACACAAAGTATTCCGCCTAAATAGACACGTTACAGTTTATCAACAGCTAATTTTTTGCAAGGCTGCATACATAAAAAGTATGTTTGTTGAGGTGGAAAAAGTAAAAACCAACACTTCAAACTTCTATGCCGTTTTTGGCATGGTGCCTGTACTTATAGTATTGGGTATTGCATTGGTTTTGGGCTTATATGCACAGCAACTTTCGCATCAGGTGAAAGAGCAAATTGCCCTAGAGGTTATTTTAGCAGATACCATAAAGGCAGAAAGCACCACTGCGCTCCTTTCTAAGATACAACAACAGCCATCTGTAAAGAAAGTAACCTATATTTCTAAATCGCAAGCCGCAGAAATGCTGAAAAAAGAAATGGGTGAAAACTTTATGGATGTATTGGGTTTCAACCCGCTTTATTCCAAATTTGATGTGTATGTAAAAGAGAGTTTTTCTACTCCTGCTTCACTTCAAAACATAAAAGAAACACTCCAAAAAGAAGCAGGCGTACTCGAAGTAAATGCCCAGTTAAATGTTGCAGCAGCCATAGATACCGTGGTTAAAAAACTAACCTTCTTTTTGGGAACTATTGCCGTGCTATTGCTGGTATTTGCAGTATTGCTCATTTTCAACACTATTCGCTTTGCAATTTTTGCCAATAGAACCATCATTAAAAGTATGCTATTGGTAGGTGCTACACGGTGGTTTATTATTCAACCGTATTTAGTAAGAGCCTTGCTAACCGGGCTGCTAAGCTCACTTGCAGCCATATTTTTCATTTTTGCTTTGTTAGCATATGTGAACTACGAGTTTCCCGAACTTGCATTAAGCAGCGATTTAATTAGCTTCGCAGCAGTTGTGGGAGGCATATTGCTTTTTGCAGAATTGGTTTCTGTAATCAGTACCTATTTTGCATTGCGCAAGTATCTTTCGTATAAAACAGAGCAGTACTATTAAATAATTAGAGCAATGGCCAAACAAATAGCTAAAGGGAAGCCCGAAAAAACAGGAAGGTATGAGCCGCAGAAATCGAGCCTAAATTCATTGCCTTTTGTGTTTGACAAAACAAATTACGTGCTAATGGTAGCAGGTGTAATTGTAATTTTAATTGGATTTGTATTGATGACCGGAGGTGCTACTTCCGACCCAAATGTATTTCCTGCCGATGAAATTTACAGTTTCAGAAGAATTACTTTAGCACCCATTGTGGTAATGATTGGATTTGCAATAGAAATTGTTGCTATTCTTAAAAAACCTGCACAGCCTTAATTTTAGCAATGACAACTTTAGAAGCTGCAATTCTTGCCATTGTTGAAGGCATTACCGAATTTTTACCTATTTCTTCTACAGGGCATTTGATTTTGGCAAACTCTATTTTGGGTATAGACCCCGAAAATAATTTTGCCAAACTTTACATCATCAACATTCAATTTGGAGCAATACTTTCGGTATTGTTTTTATACTGGAAACGCTTTTTACAGGCCATAAATTTTTATTACAAACTATTGGTGGCTTTTATTCCGGCAGCGGTATTCGGTCTTTTGCTCAACGATTATATTGATAGCCTGCTTGAAAGCGTTACCACAGTTGCTGTTTCTATGGTATTGGGCGGTATAGTTTTAGTACTTGCCGATAAGTATTTTTCAAAAAATATTGCCGATGCTGCCACCGATGAAGATCTTGAAAAAGTAAACGAAATAAACGAGCTGGGTATTGAAACTACCGAAATGAAGTTGAAAAAATTCCCACTCAACTATAAGCAATCTTTCATTATTGGTTTGTTTCAAGTAATTGCCATGATTCCCGGAGTATCGCGCTCGGCAGCCACCACTTTAGGAGCTTTGCAACAAGGGTTAAACATGAAAAGAGCAGCTGAATTTTCGTTCTTCTTAGCTGTGCCAACCATTGCCGCAGCTGCCGGTTACAAACTGCTCAAAAATTTTCAATACATAAAAGGTTCCGATATGAACCTGCTGCTTATTGGCAACCTTATTGCTTTTGTAGTAGCCATTTTTGCCATACGCTTTTTCATAGGTTTAATAACACGCTACGGGCTGAAGTTCTTTGGCTGGTACCGCATTATTGTTGGCTCCATTATTCTTATTCTTTTGCTCATGGGCAAAACACTTCACCTCTAATTTGCAAGTATGAATTTTGCAGAAGGCGAAGTACTGTTGGTAAATAAACCTTTGCGTTGGACATCGTTTGATGTAGTAAATAAAATTCGCTACGCACTCCAAAAAAAAACAGGCAAAAAATTTAAGGTTGGTCATGCCGGAACTCTAGATCCACTTGCCACCGGCTTACTCATTATTTGCACCGGAAAATTCACCAAACAAGCAGAGCAATTTCAAGGATTCGACAAAGTATATACCGGAAAATTTTTAATAGGAAAAACTACGCCCTCCTACGATTTAGAAACACCTTTCGATACCGAACATTCCATTGCAGCAATTACAGCAACCCAACTGCAGGCAGCAGCACAATATATTCAAGCGCAAACCGAACAGTTTCCTCCCATTTTTTCTGCCATAAAAAAAGAAGGAAAAACCGCCTATCAAGAAGCACGGAAAGGAAACACCATTCAACTCGAAGCCCGCAAAATTGCTATTCATTATTTTACGATAACAGCGATAGAACTTCCCTACATACATTTTGAAACAAAGTGCAGCAAAGGAACTTACATTCGTTCCATAGCACACGATTTTGGACAAGTGTTGGGCTGCGGAGCCTGCCTTGCAGAGCTATGCAGAACCCAAGTAGGAGAATGGCAACTCACCAATGCCTTATCGCTGGAAGAAATACTACGGCAGATTACCGAAGCCACATATGTTAAACCCGCAAATAACTAAATAAATGCGTGTAATAAAAGACCTTGCTCACCTTCCGGAATTTAAAAACTCCGTAATTACCATCGGCACTTTCGATGGTGTTCACAAAGGACACCAGCAACTTATTAAACGCATAAACCAACTGGCAGCACAATCAAATGGAGAAAGTATCATTATTACCTTTCATCCACACCCGCGCTTGGTTATTAACCCTAACGATGATTCGCTGCAACTCCTCAACACTGCCGAAGAAAAAATTGAACTGCTTCGGCATTATGGTGTAAACAATGTGGTAATGGTTCCTTTTTCGAGAAGTTTCTCGGAGCAAACAGCCGAAGATTATATTGAATATTTTTTGGTGAAGCATTTTCATCCCACCTACATTGTAACCGGTTACGACCATAAATTCGGCAAAAACCGCAGTGGCGATATTAACCTGCTGCTGCAAATGCGCCACCGCTTTCACTACGAAGTAGAAGAAATAAAAAAAGAAACCTTAGATGCCATTACCATCAGCTCCACTAAAATTCGCAATGCACTGCAAGAAGGGAATATTAAAACTGCCAACGAACTGCTGGGGCACAATTACACGCTCGAAGGCTTAGTGGTAAAAGGCTTGCAAAACGGTAGAAAAATAGGATACCCCACCGCCAATTTAAGCATAGCAGATAACCACAAACTTATTCCCCGCAAAGGCATTTATGCCGTAAAAGTTCATTACAACAATACCCAATTCGGAGGCATGCTCAACATCGGCTTCAACCCCACGTTTGGCGGTACAAAACTATCGGTAGAAGTAAACATCCTAAACTTTGATAAAGAAATTTACGGAGAAAAAATAAAGTTGGAACTGTTGGAATATGTACGCGATGAAAAAAAGTTTGAAAACGCACAACAACTTATTTCTGCCATCGATAACGATAAAGTGAACATAGAAAAGATATTATTACAGTACTAATTATGCAGATAATTGACAATAAAGCAAGACAGCGCTTTAAGCGAAACAAAAGCGCTATGGCAGGTTTGGCAATTGTGGCAATTGCCACTTTCTTAGCTGTGTTTTGCTATGTGCTGGCACCCGATAATTCGCCATCTGCCAACGAGCAGATTTTAGAATTAGAAACCCACCGCCCGGGCTTCTCTATTTCGTTTTTAAAAGTACCCAAGCTCAATAAAAAACCTACCGGAATTATAGATGGCTTCATAAACGGTTTTGAAAAAAACTACCGCCTTGTTCCTATACTTAAATACGAGTTTAAAAACGATTCCATACTTGCCGATATATATAAAGGCAAGCATTTCCCTATTGAAAAAACCACCTTTGCCGTAGCAGATTTAATGGGCATTTCTGCCAATTCGCTTCAAATGAATGAAGTAATGCGCAAAAAATTTGAAGACGATGTAATCGTGAAAAAGAAATTCCTTTTAGGCACCGATAAATTTGGACGCGATATTATTTCGCGCTTACTCATTGGCACTAGAATTTCTATTTCGGTAGGTTTAATTGCCGTGGCTATTTCGTTGCTAGTGGGTGTGGTTTTAGGCGCTGCCGCAGGTTTCTTCCGCGGAGCAGTAGATAATGCTATTATGTGGGTAATAAATGTATTTTGGAGTATCCCCACTCTACTTTTGGCAATGGGCTTATACATTAGTGCAGGCAGTTTAATAGAAAACAAACTGGTAATGATTTTTATTGCCGTGGGCTTAACCATGTGGGTAGAAGTTGCGCGTATTGTACGTGGCCAATTTATGGTAGTGCGCGAAATGGAATTTGTAAGCGCAGCCAAAGCTTTGGGCTTTAGCAATGTGCGAACTATTTTCCTTCATATTTTACCCAATGTAACTGCTCCGGTAATAGTAGTAGCCTGCGCCAATTTTGCCAATGCAATTTTGGTAGAAAGCGGTTTGAGTTATATTGGTTTGGGCATTCAACCTCCCGCCCCTAGTTGGGGAAGTATGCTCAACGAATACAAGGATTTCATTGATTCTTCTCAGGCATACCTAGCCCTTTTTCCAGGCTTTGCCATTATGCTGCTCGTGCTTGCATTTAATTTGGTGGGCAATGGCCTACGCGATGCGCTGGATGTAAAAGGAAAAGCCTAAAACATTCAACAATACTCTTACAATGCCGTTTGTAGAAAAGTTTCAGCCTCAATTTGGTTGCGCAAAATATCGTCTATGGTTTCGCGCTTGCGCACCAAAAAGTGCTTGCCTTCGTGTACCATTACTTCTGCCGGACGAAATCTCGAATTGTAGTTAGAAGCCATAGTAATGCCATAAGCTCCGGCATTGCTAAAAGCCAAAATATCGCCTTCGTGTACTTCGCTCAACTTTCTATCCCAACCAAAAGTATCTGTTTCGCAAATATAGCCCACCACAGTGTATATGCGCTCTTTACCCTGCGGATTGCTTACATTGGTAATGTGGTGATACGAATTGTAAAACATTGGCCTAATTAAATGGTTTAAGCCCGAATCTACTCCCACAAACATGGCTGCCGTAGTTTGTTTCAACACATTCACTTTCACTAAAAACGTACCACTTTGGCTTACCAAAAATTTTCCGGGTTCAAAACTCAACTGTAATTCTCTTCCGTACTCTTTGCAGAATGCCATAAAGCGTTGCGATAGTTTTTCACCCAGTTCTTGTATGTCGGTATAGTAATCATCGGCTTTGTATGGCACTTTAAAACCACTTCCAAAATCTATAAACTCCAAGTCCTTAAAGAACTGCGTTTGCTCAAACAAAATATCGGCTCCGCGCAAAAACACATCTACATCCACAATATCGCTTCCGGTGTGCATGTGTAAGCCATTTACATGCATGTGTAAACTATTTACAATTCGCTCCACATGGCGCATTTGATAAATAGAAATACCAAATTTAGAATCTATATGCCCTGTTGAAATATTGATGTTGCCACCTGCCATTACATGCGGATTTATGCGGATACACACAGGAACACTGCTGCCGTATTTAGTTCCAAACTGTTCCAGAATAGAAATGTTATCAATATTTATCTGCACGCCCTCTTTTACTGCCAAATCAATTTCTTCCATAGAAACACAGTTGGGAGTGTAAATAATATCCTCCGGTGCAAATCCGGCCTTTAAACCCACCCATACTTCTTGAATGCTTACCGTATCTAAACCTGCGCCCAACGATTTAAAATATCGCAGCACATTTATATTGTTGAGCGCCTTGCAGGCGAACTTTATTTTAAGCCTCTGCGAAGCTGCCAGCGAACCAAAAGCATGTTGCAATGTTTCGTACTGTCGCTTCATAATAGCAGTGTCGTACACATACAAAGGAGTGTCGTAAGTTTTGCAAAGCGTTTCTATTGCAATGCCGCCAATTTCGTATTGGTTGTTGTTTAATTGAATCATAAACTTTCTTGAAACAGCCTGCGAAGAAAAAGAAGTTCGCCTAAAAGGGCATATTTTTTTTAAAGGCGCAGTAGTGCTAAACCAGTTATCCTAAAAACTTTCTGCTTTATTTGTAGCAGCGATAAGATGAAAATTTTTCGATACGGAATAGTTTTAGAGCGCTTAAAACAAGAGCATTGCGAAATGATTCGCTCATGGCGCAACGACCCCAAAATTTCGCGCAATATGTTTCACCGCGGCATTATCACAGAAAGTATGCAGGCGGAATGGTTTCATAGTATAAACGATCACGAAAACTTTTTTTTCCTTATTCATTATCATGGCAAGCAGGTAGGGCTTATCAATATGTCATCTATAGACTGGAGCGAACACACCGCCTTTAGCGGCTTGTTTATTTACAGCGATGCCTATCTTGGAACCGATGTGCCGGTGCGGGCTTCGCTTGCTATGCTCGATATTTTTTTCTTACTCGGAGGCATTAAAAAAGTATTTGCAAAAGTACGCGGCAATAATAAAGTAGCGCACCGCTACAATACCCAACTCGGCTTCTTAAAGAAACGAAAAATTGAATTGGGGCAAGGGTTTGAATATGAACTGGAGCGCACCGATTATTTTCTTTCGGCAGATAAACTCCGCAGGCTTGCAGCCAAAGGAAACGCCAAAACAGTTATTGAGTTTGAAGATACACCACTCGATACTGAATTAAAAAATCTGCTCCTTAGAAACGTGCCTCAACTTTCTACAGAAATGTTGCAATTAGAGATAGCATGACACTATATTTTGCACCCGGAAGAATAAACTTAATTGGAGAACACATAGATTACAATGGCGGCTGGGTGCTGCCGGCAGCTATTTCGCTTGGCATTACTGCACAAGTATCTAAAAGCAACGATGGAAATTTCCACTTTTCATCAGCCACACACAAGCAAACAATTTCGTTTGCTCCGGCACAGCAATTCTCTTTCAACCAAGAAAATGCATGGCTCAATTACCCGTTGGGAGTTTATCAATTCTTGCAAGAAAAACAGTTTACGCTTTCGCCATTGCACATTCATTACACAAGCACCTTGCCCGAAGCAAGCGGCCTTTCGTCATCGGCCTGTATTGAAGTGCTTACTATGTTTTTGCTTTTGCAAGAAAACGGCTACACCGTATCAACCCAAGAAATAGCACTTTGGTGCCAAGCCGTAGAAAATAAATTTATAGGTGTAAATTGTGGCATTATGGATCAATTTTGCATTGCCAATGCACCTGCAAAAAGCGCCATGCTGCTCAATTGCGCCACCTTAGAATTTAAGCAGGTTCCCATAAACCTCCACACCCAAAAAGTAGTATTGCTCAACACCAAAAAGCCGCGCAACCTTATTCATTCAAAATACAACGAACGCAGGGCAGAATGCGAGCAGGCTCTTTCTTTCATCAATCAACATAAAAAAACGCCCATCAACTTTTTATGCGAATGCAAACCGAGCGACCTTGCATATATTCCACAACCAATCCTTAAAAAACGTGCCGCACATGCAATAGAAGAACACCTGCGCACACAGCAAGCAGCAGCAGCATTGGCACAAAACGATATTGGTAAAGTAGAAGCACTCATAAACCAATCACACCAATCGCTAAAAGACAACTATGAAGTAAGCGGCAACGAGTTAGATACCATAGTGCAAATTGCCTGTACGCATTACGGCTGCAATGCTGCCCGCATGACGGGAGCCGGATTTGGCGGCTGCGCCATTGCTTTGGTTGAAGGTGCACACACACCTCATTTTAAAACTTTTGTTGAAGAACAATATTTTACCGCCACAGGTTTGCAAGGCGAAGTGTACATTTGCGATATTGGCGAAGGCGTAAAAAAGATAAGCTAAAAAACATGTTAGGACTTAAACTTCCCACCGACCCGCGTTGGGTAAACTTGGCAGAAAAAAGCATTGAAGATATTCTTACCGACCACGCATATTGCGAACAAAAAGCAGCTTCTACCTCTATTTCCATCATTCAAATTTTCCCGGATTACGAAGAGCTGGTAGAAGCGCTAGTGCCTATTGTAAGCGAAGAGTGGGGGCATTTTAAATTAGTGCTCGATCAACTTAAAAAACGCGGCCTAAAATTAGGCAGGCAGCGCAAAGACGACTATGTAAATGCCCTGCAAAAATTTATGATAAAAGGCGGCAGCAGGCAAACAGCGCTAATTGAAAAATTGCTCTTTGCCGCACTAATTGAAGCACGCAGTTGCGAACGCTTTAAACTGCTGAGCCAAAAAATAAACGATGCAGAGCTGCGCACTTTCTATAAAAATTTAATGGTAAGCGAAGCCGGGCATTACAAACTCTTTTTAGATATGGCTTATCAATTCGGAAACAAAGAGCAAGTGCTCCATCGCTGGCAAGAATGGCTAACGCACGAAGCCGACATAATGCAACAGCTAAGCCTGCGTGGCGATAGAATGCACTAATCTGACTGTTTTTCTGCTATTGTTCACGTACCCTGTGTGTTTCTTTTAAAAAGCTGCTTACATACGGTTTTGTACCTTAGCAGCGCACAAAATTCCATGTCAAGGAAAAACGATTCGCTTACCGGAAATTTCGATTGGCTCACAGTATTGCTGTATGTAATTCTAGTACTCATCGGTTGGGCAACCATTTACAGTGCCGTTTACAGCGAAGAGCACAGCAATATCTTCGATGCCACCCGCAATAGCGGCAAGCAATTTCAATGGATGATAGTTTGCTCCATTGTGGCTTCGCTCCTACTCATTATTGATGGTAAGTTCTTTTCAACCTTTGCTTATGTTATTTACATTGTGGTGCTGCTGGTCTGCGTTGGCGTTATTTTCTTTGGAGTAGAAGTAAAAGGGCAGCAAAACTGGATTCGCTTTGGTGGTTTTCAAATGCAGCCATCGGAATTGGTAAAATTTGCTACCGCATTGGCGGTTGCCAAATACCTTTCGGGGCTTACGGTAGATATTCGCAAATGGAAAGATAAGATAATAGCACTGGCACTCATTGTTATTCCTATGCTTACCATTGCCATTCAGGGCGATGCCGGATCTGCCATTGTGTTTACTGCATTTATACTTGCCTTATTTCGAGAAGGATTAGAATCGTACTTTCTTATTATTGGCGGCACCATAGGCATACTCTCGCTATTGGCATTGGTGGTAGATAAATTTTTACTGGTAGGCATATTGCTGGCGTTAGCATTGCTCTTTATATGGATTAACTGGCGTATGCGGAGATACATACTGTATGTATTGGCATTTTGGATGCTGGCAAGCGGCTATATTTTTTCGGTAGATTATGGCTTTAGCAAACTAAAAGGCCACCAAAAAGACCGTATAAACGTATTGCTCGGAAAAGAAAACGATCCTGCAAAAGATTGGAACGTTCGCCAATCTATTATTGCCGTTGGCTCCGGGCGCGTTTTAGGAAAAGGCTATTTAAACGGCACTCAAACTAAACTCAACTTTGTACCGGAACAAAGCACCGATTTTATTTTTTCTTCTATTGGAGAAGAATTTGGCTTTGCCGGCAGTATGGTACTTATTGCACTTTTTCTTACACTGCTGTATCGCTTAGTGTATTTGGCAGAGCGACAGCGCAGTAGGTTTAGCCGCGTATATGGCTACTGTGTGGTAAGCGTACTGTTCTTTCATTTAGTAATCAATATCGGCATGGCAATTGGTATTGCGCCCGTAATTGGCATTCCGCTGCCGTTCATAAGCTATGGCGGCTCTTCTTTGCTTTCGTTCACCATTTTGCTGTTTATATTTATTCGGTTAGATGCACAACGATTAGAAGTACTTCGCTAAATATTTTTTCACCGCTGTTTTATCATCACTTTTACATCGCACAAATATGGAAGGAGTAGTAACCAAAAGCACCGGAAGCTGGTACGAAATTACACTTAGCGATGGCAAAAATGTTACGGCAAGGCTCAAAGGAATTTTGCGCTTAGACGAAACCGACACTACCAATCCGGTTGCCGTTGGCGATAAAGTAATGGTAGAAAAACTAGACCAAGATTTTGTGATTGCACAAGTGCTGCCGCGCCACAATTATATTGTGCGGCAATCGCCCAAACACGAAAAAGCAAGGCAAATTATTGCCTCCAATATTTCGCAGGCAATACTCATTGCTACCGTTGTTTCGCCCCGCACCAGCACAGGATTTATAGATCGCTTTTTACTTACCGCAGAGGCTTACCATATTCCCATAGTTCTTGTTTTTAATAAATGCGATAACCTTTCTAAAAAAGAACAAACACGCTTAACTGAAATGGACAACATGTATCGCTCCATTGGCTACTCTGTGTTGCACACCTCTGTGGTAACCAAACTCCACATAGACCATTTTGCCAATCTATTGAAAGGAAAAACAAGCCTCCTCTCCGGCCACTCCGGAGTGGGAAAATCTTCCCTGCTCAACTGTATTCAACCAACGCTGCATTTAAAAACACAAGCCGTTTCTTCCTTCAGCGGAAAAGGAATGCACACCACTACTTTTGCCGAAATGCATTTCCTAGATATTGGCGGCAGTGTAATAGACACACCCGGCATACGCGAGTTTGGCGTAAGCGGCTTTAAACCCGAAGAAGTAAGCCATTACTTTATTGAAATGCTTCCCTATTTACCACATTGTAAATTCCACAATTGCCTGCACGAAAACGAACCCGGTTGTGCCGTAAAACACGCAGTAATAGAAGGAAAAATAAACCAAGACCGCTTTGGTTCCTACTTAGTGCTGTTAGAAGAAGTAAAGCAAGCACGCAAGCATTGGGAATAAATTACGCCTGCTTTCCGTTCCTATCATTTTCCTACCTTCGCACCATGAGTTCCACAGAAAACAAAATACATATTCCA